>JAEUOE010000056.1 GCA_016790885.1 Dechloromonas sp.
GAATGAAGACCGCACAGGAACTCCGCTCCGGCAACGTCATTATGGTTGGTGCCGACCCGCTCGTCGTCCAGAAGACCGAGTACAACAAGTCCGGCCGCAACGCCGCCGTCGTCAAGATGAAGCTCAAGAACCTGCTGACGGGTGCTGCTTCGGAAGCTGTTTACAAGGCTGACGACAAGTTCGAACAAGTTATCCTCGACAAGAAGGAAGTAACCTACTCCTACTTCGCCGACCCAATGTACGTGTTCATGGACGCCGACTACAACCAGTACGAAGTCGAGGCCGAAAACATGGTCGACGCACTGAAGTATCTGGAAGACGGACTGGCTTGTGAAGTCGTTTTCTACAACGGCAAGGCCATTTCGGTCGAACTGCCGAACAGCGTCGTACGTGAAGTCGTTTACACCGAACCGGCCGTCAAGGGCGACACCTCCGGCAAGGTCATGAAGCCGGCCAAGCTGGCTACCGGCTTCGAACTGCCGGTTCCGGCCTTCGTCAGCATCGGCGACAAGATCGAAATCGACACCCGCACCGACGAATACAAGAACCGCGTCAAGTAATACGCAGTTTTCGTCAGTAGCGAATTGGGCAGCCTCGGCTGCCCAATTTCATTTTCAGGCCTGCAATTTGTTAATGGTTTGCAGAGCCTGGCGATAGTCGGGATCGGCTTGCAACTCATCCCAGGATTTTGCTCGGTTTCGGGGCAACAATGCCTCGACGCTCCGACCGCGCTGTACATCGATCTGCGGCTTCCATTGCGCCAGCACCTCACCGACGACATCCGGCGCATTGCAAACGAGCAACATGTCGCAACCGGCGGCATAAGCCGTTTGGACGCGCGCCAGCATGTCGCCGACGACCCCGGCGCCGGCCATTGAAAGATCATCCGTAAAAACGACACCATTAAACTCAATGTCGTTTCTTAAGAAATCAATCCATTTATTTGAAAATACAGCCGTATTGCAATCCATGCAGTTGTAGATCACGTGCGCTGCCATTACCCCGTCGATAGCCAGTTGCCGATAGGGTTCGATGTCTTCCTGCATGGCGGCAAATGCGCGATCATCCACGGGCAATTCAACATGCGAATCTGGAACGACATAGCCATGCCCGGGGTAGTGCTTGCCGCACGAGCCCATACCGGCTTGCCGCAAACCCTCGCCGAGCGCCTGCGCCAGTGCGATAACTGCCTCGGGGCGGCGATGAAAAGCACGATCCCCGATGACACGCGAAGGTCCGTAATCAAGGTCGAGCACTGGCGTGAATGAGTAATCAATCCCCCGCGCCCGAAGCTCGGCCGCCAGCACGTAACCGACTTGCCGAGCTGCCGAGCAAGCCCTCTCCGCATCGCTATCCCAGAGGCGCCCCAACGCAGCCATGGGCGGCAAACGGGTAAAGCCATCGCGAAAGCGTTGCACCCTGCCCCCTTCATGGTCGACCGCAATCAGCAGGCGCGGAGAGCGCAAGGCATGAATGGCGGCGGTCAGTTCTGCAAGCTGCTCAGGATTGCCGTAGTTGCGGGAGAACAGAATGACTCCGCCCACCAGCGGGTGACACAGGCGTTCGCGGTCCAGATCGGTCAGTTGCGTTCCTGCAACGTCGATCATCAGCGGCCCGAGTGGCATATGCATCATGCTTGCTCCAGAATGACATAGGCGACGGCATACTCAGCCTCGTCGCTGATCGAAAGATGGGCTTTCAAGTTTTTTTCTTCCAGGAGGGCATGCAGCGCCGGCGAAAACCCCAGCACTGGCTTGCCTAAATGATCGTGCAGGATGGCGATCGCACTCAAGGTTGCCGGCGGACGAACCCCGGTACCCAGCGCCTT
>JAEUOE010000062.1 GCA_016790885.1 Dechloromonas sp.
ACGCTGCATGGGCGCCGCCGGGGTCAAGGACATGACCGCAACCGACGTGCTGGTCCTGCACCACATCAACCACAAAGGCACCGAGAAGCGGCTCGCCGACATCTGCTTCGTCCTCAACATCGAGGACACGCACGTCGTTTCTTACTCGCTGAAGAAGTTGGCCGCGGCCGGCCTGGTCGAGGGCAGCAAGCGCGGCAAGGAGGTTTTCTTCGCGACGACCGCCGCCGGCCGTGATCTGTGCATGAAATACCGTGCCGTGCGCGAAGCCTGCCTGATGCCCGGCTTCTCCGGCGAGGCCGAGGAGAACAAGCGTCTCGCGGAGATGGCCCGAACGATGCGCACGTTGTCGGGCCGATACGACCAGGCGGCACGCGCCGCAACTTCCTATTGAAGACGGGCGTGATCCATCACAGCGTTCAAGGCGACTGCTCCGGTTAGGAAGCGGCCGTTGAAGCTGGCAACCGGTGAATGTCTCTCGGGGGTCGGGTGTCGTCTCGCTGGTTGCGAAAGCAATCATTGAGGGCGGTCAGCGGCTGAGCAACAGGAAACGGACGCATAGCCACCCAATTCTGTCGAGAGGCCTACGGTCGGTTTGGCCGACAAGCAGCCCCAATTCCACCAAATCAAGAACGTCGTGATAGCAGCTGCGACCGCAGCCAATACCGCTCCCCCCCTCCGTCATCCCATACCCCGAATCGGCACCTATCCCCCTGGCAATGTTGGGCAGCGAGGAGGCTGGCGCCAGACCGTGGGGCGCACGCCATGTGACAACAGCAAGTCGGCTACCATCGAGCCGGCAAGCACCTGCCAAGTGCTTGCCGCGACCGGCCGGAAGCGTCGGCAGGGCAAGCCTTTGCACCGTTCGGGACAGCAACCCGAAACCACAACCCGCCTTCGATGTTGTATCGTTCCCCGTCACCGGCTTGACTGGCGAATCGAATGCTTTCCGCACTGTCTTATGAGATGCCCACATCGCTGAATCCGATCACATGCTCATCAACCTGATCAACAACATCGCATTCCTGGTCGCCTTGGTGGCTATCGGGTTGATTGTGCTCAAGCGCTTTCATCATGACGCGCTGAATCGCCAGGTATTGCTGGGCCTCCTGTTCGGCGGCGTGGCCCTGCTGGGCATGATCAACCCGGTGACTTTTGCGCCCGGGCTCATTTTCGACGGCCGATCCATCGTGCTCTCGGTGGCCGGTGTGGTCGGCGGAGTGGGCGCCGCGGCGATAGCGGCGGGGATGGCAGCGATTTATCGTTATCAGTTGGGCGGTGTCGGGGCTACCGTCGGCGTCATGGTAGTGCTGGTATCGGCCGCGCTCGGCGTGTTGGCCAGGCAGTGGTGGTCGCAACGGAAGATCACGCCGTCCTCCCTGCACTATCTGGCCCTCGGCGTGCTGGTGCAATTGGCGCAACTGGCCGCCTTCACCCAGGTTCCTGAGCGGGCAGGCTATCCTTTCATCGAGCAAGCCTGGTGGGTTCTCCTGTTGGCCTATCCGCCGGCCACCATGCTGCTCTGCCTGATTTTCCGCGACCAGGAGCAACGCCTCGAACAGCAGCAGGCATTGCAGGCAGCACAGGAAGCGGCCATGCGCGAGCGCTCCATGCTGCGCACCCTGATCGACACGCTGCCCGACCTCGTCTGGCTAAAGGATCCCAAGGGCGTCTATCTCGCCTGCAATCATCGCTTCGAGCAATTTTTCGGGGCCAGCGAGCGGGAAATTGTCGGCAAGACCGACTATGACTTTGTCGACAAGGCCTTGGCCGACTTTTTCCGGGACAAGGACCGCGCTGCGGTGGAACAAAGCGCCCCGTCGGTCAATGAAGAGGAAATCACCTTTGCCGAAGACGGCCACCGTGAAGTGCTGAAAACCACCAAGATCCCGATGCGCGACGAAACCGGCCGGCTCATCGGCGTTCTCGGCATCGGTAGCGACACCACGCAGCAAAAACGGGCGTCGCGCGCACTGGAAAACAGCGAAAGGCAACTCCGCTTCGTTCTCGAAGGCTCGGAGCTCGGCTTCTGGGACTGGGATATCGCGGCCGGCACGGTCTATCGCAACGAGCGGTGGGCCACCATGCTGGGCTACAGCCATGAGGAAATCCAGCAGACGGCACAGCAATGGACGGATTTCGTTTTTCCCGAGGACCGCACGCGCGCCTGGGATTCGATTGCCGCGGTGCTCGCCGGTCAATCGAGCATGCACCGACTCGAATATCGCATGCTGCGCAAGGATGGCAGCCAGGTCTGGATTCTCGACCAGGCCAGCGTGATGGAACGTGACACGGAAGGCCGGCCGCTGCGCATGTGCGGCACGCACACCGATATTTCGGCCATCAAGGCCGCCGAGGAAGAATTGACGCAGCACCGCCGCCACCTTGAGAAACTGGTTGATGTCCGCACGCAGGAACTGCGTCAGGCCAAGGAAGCGGCTGAAACGGCCAACATCGCGAAAAGCGCTTTCCTGGCCAACATGAGCCACGAAATCCGGACACCGCTCCATGCCATCAACGGCATGACGCACATCCTGCGCCGTTCGGGCCTGACGCCACAACAAGCCGACAAGCTGGACAAGATCGACGCCGCCGGCCGGCACCTGCTCGAAATCATCAACGCCATTCTCGATCTATCCAAGATCGAAGCCGGCAAATTCACCCTTGAGAAGGTTCCTGTGCACGTCGGCGCCATACTGGAGAACAGCGCCGCGATGCTGGCCCAAAGCGCCCGGCAGAAGGGCATCGTCATCCGCACTGAAAACAGCGTGAAGGCCTGCCATCTGCTTGGCGACCCGACCCGGCTCCAGCAAGCCCTGCTCAACTATGCCGCCAACGCCCTGAAGTTCACCGAACACGGCCATATCACCCTGCGCGTTGGCGAAGCGGCACGGAGCCAAGGCAGCATGACCCTGCGTTTTGAAGTGGAGGACACCGGGGTAGGCATTGCTGCCGACACGCTGCCCAAACTGTTCGCAGCCTTCGAGCAGGCCGACAATTCGACCACGCGCCGCTATGGCGGCACCGGGCTCGGCCTGGCGATCACCAGGAAAATTGCCGGGCTGATGGGCGGCGATGTGGGCGTGAGCAGCATCGAGGGCCAGGGCAGCACCTTCTGGTTTACCGCTTTCCTCGCCCGCGCTGAGCAGTTGTCGGACGAACCCGCCGCGATGGCCGAGGACGAGGCCGGCGGGGTCATTCAGCGCAGGCATGCCGGCAAGCGGGTCCTGCTGGCGGAGGATGAACCGATCAATCAGGAGATTGCCCGCACCCTGATGGAGGATGTCGGGCTGAACGTCGATGTCGCCATGAATGGACGCGAGGCCATCGACAGTGCGAGCACCCATTGCTACGACCTGATCGTGATGGACATGCAGATGCCGGACCTCGACGGCCTGGCAGCCACCTGCCAGATCAGGCAGCTCCCGGGTTACGCCGCGACACCGATCCTGGCGATGACGGCCAATGCCTTCGCCGAGGACAAGGCGCGCTGCTTCGCGGCCGGCATGAACGACTTCATCACCAAGCCGGTCGATCCGGATTTTCTGTATCAGCGGCTGCTGGCCTGGCTGGACAGGATGCCCGGCTGATCGGCCCGTCGCCCCGACGCAAGCCTTGAGCGCAGGGCCGGGATGCCGATTCCCGCCCGTGCCGCCGATCCCCTCCCGCCTGAAGCAGCCCCGACACGACGAAAGTAATATCTTGACCGAGATCAATGCGAATCATTCTCGTTCGTTTATAATCGTCTACTAATTCGATTATCGGCAAGCCAGCCCGCTTTCTTCCGCCAGCCAGCCCCCATCTCTTCCCGGAGCTATCATGGCCTTGCCGCATCTTCGTCCCATCGCACTTTCCCTGCTTGTCGCTTTTTCCACGGCCCACGCCGACGAAACCACCCTGAGCGCCGTCAACGTCACGGCCAAGGGCTATGCCGCTACCGATCTCGAAACGCCGGTTTCGACCACGGCGCTGGACCGTGAAGAGATTACCCGTCGCGGCGGCCAGAACCTCGGCGATGCGCTGCGCGGCGAACCGGGCATTGCCATTTCCAACGACAGCGCGCAGGGCCAGAACCCGACGCTGCGCGGCCTGGGCAAAGACAGCATCGTGCTGCTGGTCGATGGCATGCGCTTCAACTCGGCGCAGCCGGCCGGCGCCATCGCCTCATTCATGTCGCTCGGCATGGCCGAGCGGGTCGAGGTGGTCAAGGGCGGCGCCTCGGTGCTTTATGGCACCGGCGCGCTGGGCGGCGCGATCAACGTGCTGCTGCCGCAGGCCCGCTTCACGCCCGGTGTCGGCGTCGAGGCCGGCGCTTCCTTCGATTCGGCCAGCAAGGGCATGCGCGGCACGGCGGTAATGAATGCCAGCGCTGGCGACCACGCCCTGATGGTCGGCGCCTCGCTGGCCCGCATCGACGACTACAAGTCGCCGGAAGGCACCGTCGCCCGCACCGGCTACGATTCCGACAGCTTCATCGGCCAGTACCGCTTCCGCCTCGACAACCAGCAGCAGATTCGCATCTCGGCGCAGCTGCACAAGGACGAGGATGTCTGGTACCCGGGTTCGATCCAGCGCCACCCGACCAACCCGGCCACCCGCACGACCATTGTGCATTCGCCGCAACAGGAGCGCCGCCTGCTCGAACTGGGCTACAGCCGCAAGGGCAGCGGCGAGCAGCCGCTCAACCTCGACGTGCGCGTCTATCGCCAGGAAATGGAACGCCAGATCTACGGCTACGCCAACTGGCTGAACCGCGACATCGTCACCAACAAGGTTACCTTCCAGACCGACGGCATCGACGCCAAGGCCGACTGGCTGGTGCATCCGCAGCATCTCGTGTCCTTCGGCGTCAATGTCTGGGAAATGACCGGCAACCCGGATCGCTGGCAGGCAGCCCCCCCTAACTTCACGGCCTTCAGCGCCAACAACCCCTTCCAGAACGCCAAGATCACCGCCGTCGGCGCCTACGTGCAGGACGACATGCGCTTCGGCAAATTGAATGTGCTGGCCGGCCTGCGCTACGACACGGTCAAGTCGAGCGCCGACAGCATGCTCAACGGCGCCCGCACGACCGGGCTGGATGGCACCGACAACGCCTTCTCGGGCAGCCTCGGCGCCATCTACGAGGTTTCGCCGCTGCTCCGCCCCTACGCCAACTACGCCCGCGCCTTCCGCGCCCCGGGCATGCGCGAGCGTTACGAATCCGGCGTCCGCGGCGACGGCTATTTCTACGCCGGCAGCCCCGAGGTGGAAGCCGAGAAGGCCGACCAGTTCGAGCTGGGCATCAAGGGCGCCAGCAACCAGTTCGTCTACCAGGTGGCCGGCTATCACAACCGCATCGAGAACTACCTGACCGGCCAGATCCTGACCGGCGCCGCCGCCACGGCGGCTTGCGGCGGAGCCAATGCCAGCAACTGCAAGAAGACCGTGAACCTGGGCAGCGTGACGATCCAGGGCTTCGAAGCCAATGCCCGCTGGCAGGTCGTTTCCGGCCACTGGCTGAGCGCCGGCTACTCGCTGGTGCGCGGCACCAACAACGACCTCGACGAGCCGCTGTTCCAGATGCCGGCCGACGAAGCCCGCCTCGGCTGGCTGGGTAACGTGCTGCCCGGCGTCAAGGCCGACTTCACGCTGCGCCTGGTCGACCGCCAGGATCGCATCGCCACCCGCTTCACCCGCGGCACCGAGAACGCCACCGCCGGCTTCGTGACGGCCGACCTGGGCGCCACCTGGGCCTTCGCCAAGAACCAGAGCCTGCGCCTGGCCGTCAGGAACCTGGCCGACAAGACCTACCACGAGCACCAGACCGAAGGCCTCTCCGGCTGGGAAATCAAGGCCCCCGGCCGCAGCGTCCAGCTCGCCTGGCGCGGCAGTTTCTAAACAAAAGGAAAGCAACGCGTGATCTCCGCCTTCTTCAGCCCGAAAACCTCCCGTCTCGGCCGCCTGGCGGCGGCCTGCCTGGCTGCCCTGGCGCTGGCCACACCGGCCCGTGCCGACAAGCTGCCCAAGCTGGTGCTGGCCGGCCCGGCCGCCGCCGTCTCGGTGCCGCTGATCCACATGGTGGAAACCGGGGCGCTGAAGGAGGTGGCGGACAACGTCGAGTTCGCCCTGTGGAAGGACCCCGACCAGCTGCGCGTGCTGGCGCTGGGCGGCAAGGCGGATTTCGTGGCGATGCCGAGCAACGTGGCGGCCAACCTGTACAACCGCGGCCAGTCGCTCAAGCTGCTCAACATCTCGACCTGGGGCGTGCTGTGGATGGTCTCGCGCGACCCGAACCTGAAGACGCTGGCCGATTTCCGCGGCAAGGAAATCGCCATGCCCTTCCGCGCCGACATGCCGGACATCGTCTTCGGCCTGCTCGCCGAAAAGCAGGGCCTGGACCCGAAAAAGGATTTCACCCTGCGCTACGTCGCCTCGCCGCTCGACGCCATGCAGTTGCTGGTTACCCGCCGCGTCGATCACGCCCTGCTCGCCGAGCCGGCGGTGTCGATGGCGCTGCGCAAGACCAAGTCCTTCCCGGTCAGCGTCATCGCGCCGGAGCTGCACCGCAGCGTCGACCTGCAGCAGGAATGGGGCCGGCTGTTCAAGCAGGAGGCGCGCCTGCCGCAAGCCGGCATCACCGTGCTCGGCAAGGCCATGAACGACCCGGCCTTGCAGGCCAGGGTCATGGCTGCTTATGAGAAGTCCGTCCTCTGGTGCCAGAAGAATGCGCTGCAGTGCGGCGAGATGGTTGCCAGGCGCATCGACCTGCTGACTCCGGAGGCGGTGGCCGACTCGCTGGCTGCCAGCCCCTTGAAGCACGTCAGCGCTGCCGCGGCGCGCGACGAGCTGACCCTCTTCTTCCAGCAGATGCACGCCAAAAACCCGGCCCTGGTCGGCGGCAAGCTGCCCGACGCCGGCTTCTACGGCAACCCCGGCCAGCCGTGAGCCGGGCACGCTTGACCCTGGCCCGCCGACTCGTCGACGGGCTGGCCGCGACCGGCCATTACCTGTGGGGGGGCTGGGGTTCGCTGGCCAGCCTGTGCCTCTTTTTCGCGCTGTGGGAATTCACTGCCCAGCGCCTCGGCTCGCTGATCCTGCCGACGCCGGGTGAAGCCTTCGCCACGCTGGCTGGCTTGTTTGCCAGCGGCGAAGCCTGGCCGGAGATTGCCATCACCGCCCGCCGCGCCCTGCTCGGCTACGTGCTGGCCTTGAGCCTGGGCAGCCTGCTCGGCCTGCTCGCCGGCCTGTCGGTCACCGCCTCGGTCATGGCGCGGCCCATCGTCACGCTGCTCGTCGGCACGCCGCCCATCGCCTGGCTGATCCTCGCCCTGCTCTGGTTCGGGGCCGGCGACGGCACGCCGGTGTTTACCGTTTTCATCGCCTGCTTCCCGATCATCTTCGTCGGCGCCATGCAGGGCACGCGCACGCTGGACGGCCAGTTGCAGGCGGTGGCGCAGATGTTCGGCCTGCCCGGCTGGATGAAGCTGACCGACGTTTACCTGCCGCACGTGGTGTCCTACCTCTTCCCGGGCTGGATCACGGCGCTGGGCACCGCCTGGAAGGTGGTGGTGATGGCCGAACTGCTCGCCACCAGCGACGGCGTCGGCGCCGCGCTGGCCGTCACCCGCAGCCACCTCGACACGGCTGCCTCGATGGCCTGGATCGTCGCCCTGGTCGGCAGCCTGCTGGCCATCGAATACCTGCTGCTCGAACCGATCAAGCGCAAGGTCGAATCCTGGCGGAACTTTGCATGAGCCCAAGCCGATGAGCCTGAACATCCACCACCTCGCCCACCGCTTCGGCTACCAGCGCGTGCTCGAAGACATCGACCTACACGTTGCGCCCGGCGAGGCCGTTGCCCTGGTCGGCCCCTCCGGCTGCGGCAAGACCACGCTGCTCAACCTGGCCGCCGGCCTGCTCTCGCCATGGGAGGGGCGCGTCGAATGCAGCTTCCGGCGGCCGGCCATGATGTTCCAGCAGCCCCGCCTGCTGCCCTGGAAGCGTACCCGCGACAACATCGCGCTCGGCCTCAAGGCAGCCGGCCAGCCACGCGCCGCCCGCCACGCCACGGCCACGGCGCTGGCCCGGCGCATGGGGCTGACCGAGGACGATCTCGACAAATACCCGAGCGCCCTGTCCGGCGGCATGCAGAGCCGCGCCGCGCTGGCCCGCGCCCTGGCCGTGCAGCCCGACCTGCTGCTGCTCGACGAGGCCTTCTCGGCCCTCGACATCGGCCTGAAGAGCGAGTTGTACCGCCTGCTCGCCGAGGAGCGGGACAACCGCCACTGTGCCGTGCTGATGATCACCCACGACCTGATGGAAGCCATCCGCCTGGCCGACCGCATCCTGGTCATGGCCGGCAGCCCGGGGCGCATCGTCGCCGAGCACCGCGTCGACTCGCCGCTCGGCGAGCGCGACGAATCGTGGGTCTTCACTCGTACCGCCGAATTCATCCGCTGGCCGGATATTCGCGCCGCCTTCGCCCTGCCGGAGTACCCATGAATTTCAATTTTGGCCGTTTTTCGTTGTACACCGCAGCAGTGTGGATTTGTCCCTTCCGGCCATTCTTCTTACTGACCGCAGCGCACGGTGTAATCGCCATGGCGGTTTGGATCAGTTTTCTGACCGGCCTGCTGCCGCTACCTGAAGTCGTCGGCGGTGCCGTGCTCTGGCACGCCCACGAAATGCTGTTCGGTTTCGCCATCGCGTCCATCGTCGGCTTCCTGCTCACCGCCGTGCCGGAATTCACCGGCCTGCCCTCGATCCCCCGCCGCCGTTTGCAGGGATTGGTCGTGCTCTGGCTGGCCGGACGCCTGGCCTTCACCTTCTCCGGTGCACTCACCGCCTGGCCGGCTGCGCTGTGCGATCTCGCCCTGTTGCTAACGCTGATCGCCAGCGTCGCCGGACCGCTGTGGCGCCAGCCGGACCGCCGGCACGTCGCCTTCCTCTACAACCTGCTCGCCCTGCTCGCCGTACATGCCGGTTTCTATGCCGCGCTGCTCGGCGGCCACGATCCGATGCCCTGGCTGCGGCTGAGCATCGGCGTGCTGATGGCGCTGATCATCGTCGCCCTGTCACGCATCTCGATGCGCCTGGTCAACGACGTGCTCGAAGCCCAGGGCGGCGAATCCGCCCCCTATATGGCGCGGCCGCCGCGCCGCAACCTGGCCGTCTTCGCCATCGCCGCCTACAGCGCCGGGGAATTCCTGCTGCCCGGCCATGCCGTCGCCGGCTGGCTGGCCCTGGCGGCTGCCGCTGCCATCGCCAACCTGCTCAACGACTGGCACGTCGGCCGCGCCCTGCTCCAGCGCTGGGCACTGATCCCCTACCTCGTTTACGTGTGCATGGCGCTCGGTTACGCGCTGATCGGCCTCGGCCGCCTGAGCGGCAACGAGATGACCAGCGCCGGCGAACACCTGCTCGTCGTCGG
>JAEUOE010000073.1 GCA_016790885.1 Dechloromonas sp.
TAACTCATGCGCCCCACACCCATGGAGGAAAAATGAAAATGGCGAGCCTAACCCCCGGCACTTGCAGTCAATGGCTGTGGCTGCTTCCTTCCGGACCTGACCAGGTTCACCACCCTGCAATGCGGGGAGACCCGCCGGGGCGAATTCTAGCACAGCCCACCCGCCCCCCAAGGGCGAAAGTGGAATTTTAGTTATCGCCCTGCCAACCCTTCGATTATTCGGCTGCCTCGGCCAGACGGCGCGCCCGAACGGCCGCCGCCAGTTTTTCCATGACCGCGACGCTGTCGTCCCAGTTGATACAGGCGTCGGTAACACTCTGACCATAGGTAAGCGGCTTGTCCGGCGACAAATCCTGACGGCCTTCGACCAGATGCGACTCGACCATGACGCCCATGATGCGCTCTTCGCCGCCGGAGATCTGCTCGGCGACGCTGTCGCAAACCTCCATCTGCAGCTTGAACTGCTTGCGGCTGTTGCCATGCGAGAAATCGACCATCAACCGGGCAGCGAGGCCCGACCTGGCGATTTCGGCGCAAGCAGCATCGACGCTGGCAGCATCGTAATTGGGCTCCTTGCCGCCACGCAGGATAACGTGGCAATCCTCGTTGCCCATGGTGGACACGATGGCCGTATGACCTGACTTGGTTACCGACAGGAAATGGTGTGGCGAGTTGGCCGAACGAATGGCGTCGACCGCAATGCGCATATTGCCATCGGTGCCGTTCTTGAAGCCGACCGGGCACGACAGACCCGAAGCCAGTTCGCGATGCACCTGCGACTCGGTCGTCCGCGCGCCGATGGCGCCCCAGGCGATCAGGTCAGCCGTGTATTGCGGCGTGATGGTGTCGAGGAACTCGGTGGCGCAAGGCAGGTCCAGCTCGTTGATTTCGAGCAGGATACGCCGGGCGAGGCGCAGGCCCTCGTTGATGCGGAAGGTGTTGTCGAGGCGCGGATCGTTGATCAAACCCTTCCAGCCAACGGTGGTGCGCGGTTTCTCGAAATACACCCGCATGACGACAATCAGGTCTTCGGCGAAGCGCTCGGCCTCCTTCGCCAGCTTCTTCGCATAATCCATCGCCAGATCGTAGTCGTGGATCGAACAGGGGCCGATGACGACCAGCAGGCGATCGTCAGCACCGTGCAGCACGCGGTGTATGGCCTGACGGGCGGCATAGGTGGTCTGGGCAGCGCGGTTGGACAGGGGATACTCGCGGAAGACATGGGCCGGCGGGACCAGTTCCTTGATCTCGCGGATGCGAACGTCGTCGGTATTCGGTTTGCTCGTTTGCGTACTGCTCGGCGTCATGGCCAGACCCATTCCAATAGTGCTGAAAGAACAGCATTCTACCGGATGTACAGGGTTGATTTCGACCTCCCGCCGGACTGGAAACGACGGATCACCCGGCCAGGGGCGCCACGGGAAAGGATCAGGGGCTGAGTGAAATCAACCCGCCCCAATCATATGGGCAGGCGCATGCGGGCACGCCCCCAGGTTACTTCGGCAACTTCTCGTAGAGACCTACGACGCCTTCCATTTCTTCAAGAATACGCTCACTGGTCGTCGCCACGGCCGTTTGCGGACGTTTGTCGCCACCGGTTTTCTGGCCGAGGGCATTCTCGAAGAAGAACCATTGCTGCTTGACCAACTCCAGGCTGTCCTTGATCTGCGGGGTGTTGGCCGGTGCCGCAGCAAGCATGCCGAGGGCCTCGTTGAATTCCTTGCGCGCGGTTTCCAGACTGGCGGCGCTGCTCGCATCGCCAACCCCCCAGGCGCTCGCCTGGTAGAACTTGGCCATCCGTTGCGACAGCATGCGCTGGCGCCCCGAGACGTTCACTAACGGCCCGGCCGCCGAAGTGGACTGCTTTTCCAGCTGGACCGTGCCTTGCTGAGCCAGGGCCAGCACATCTTCCGACAGGGCCAACACCTTGCGGCCGTTATCCGGCGATGGCGCCTTGCCGATCAGCACATCCTTGTAGGACAGCCAGGTTTTTTCCAGGCTGAGGTAGGTGTTTTTGATATCGGGTGTCGGCGCGTAGTTCTTCAGTTCGACCAACTGGCGATCGAAGGTGGCAACCGAGGTGTCGAGTATCTTCTTGCTGCGCTCGACATCGACACCCTGACCAATCTGAAAATAGGCCTTAGCCATGCGCTGCGACAACATGCGCTGGCGACCAGCCTTGTTGATGGCCGAATTGATGTCGTTGATCTGGGCCAGCGCATTTTCAGCACCCAAGCCCAGCAGAAAAACAAGAAAAACACCCAGAATTGCCTTCACGAAGACCCCCGCCTGCCTCGTTAACGAATTTGGAGCTTATCCGTTAAGAAAAACCAGCGGCCATGATTTGCATCAACACTGTGACGCAAACGCCATATTTTGTCAGGGGAGCTGGGCAAGATAATGCGAGAGTGCGACCACATCGCCGTTCTTGAGGGGTGCAGTGGCAATGGCCATCAATTGGTTGCTCCGAATGCCCGTTCCATCGCGATAGTGGGTAATCGAGGTTTGCAGATACGCCAGGTTCTGCCCGGCCAGGCGAGGGTAAAGATCGTTGCCACGCGCCTGCTCGCCATGACAGCGTGCGCACAGTTTTGCGAACACATCCTTGCCCTTGGCCGCCTGGCCAGCATCCGCCTTCGCAGGTGGCACCGGCTGTGCGGCATAGAACAGCGCCAACTGCAGGCGCTCTTCATCCTTCAGCACCTTGATCAGCCCCTGCATGAACGGATCCTTGCGTTCACCGCTACCGAACTTGCGAATCTGCTCAAGCAGATAAGCCGGGTTCTGGCCGGCCAGGTTCGGAACCTCCGGTGACTTGCTGATCCCGGTTTCACCGTGGCAGTTGGCACAAAAGAAGGAGGCCTTGCGGCCAGCCTCAACAGCAGCCTTGTGGGCGACGGCGTCGGCCTGTACCGATTTCAGGCGCTCCTGGGTGGCCGGCTGGGCCAGGATGGAATGACTGATGACACAAAAACCAAAGGCTATAAGAAGAGTACGCACAAATTACCCCTACAAAAGGAGTAGTTATTATGCAGTACCCCCGACTGTCAGTCCATCGATACGCAAGGTCGGCTGACCGACGCCGACCGGCACGCTCTGCCCATCCTTGCCGCAGGTGCCGACACCGGGGTCGAGTGTCAGGTCATTGCCGATCATGCTGACCCGGGTCAGCGCATCCGGACCGTTGCCGATCAGCGTCGCCCCCTTAATCGGGCGCGTCACCTTGCCGTCTTCGATCAGGTAGGCCTCGCTCATCGAGAAAACGAACTTGCCGCTGGTGATGTCCACCTGGCCACCACCGAAGTTGGCGGCATAAATACCCTTCTTGACCGAGGCGATGATCTCCTGCGGATCATGCTCACCAGCCAGCATCATGGTATTGGTCATGCGCGGCAGCGGCAGGTGGGCAAAGGATTCGCGGCGGCCGTTGCCGGTCGGCGCAACGCCCATCAGGCGGGCGTTCAGACTATCCTGCATGTAGCCCTTGAGGATGCCGTCTTCGATCAGCACGCTGCGCTGCGTCGGATTACCTTCATCGTCGAAATTGAGCGAGCCGCGGCGATCGGCGATGGTGCCGTCGTCGATCACGGTAACGCCCTTGGCTGCGACCCGCTGGCCGATGCGGCCACTGAAGGCGGAACTGCCCTTGCGGTTGAAATCGCCTTCCAGGCCGTGGCCGACCGCCTCATGGAGCAGGATGCCGGGCCAGCCGGAACCGAGGACAACCGTCATCTGGCCGGCCGGAGCCGGTTCGGCATGCAGGTTGACCACCGCCTGATGGACGGCCTCCTTGGCGTAACGCTGCAGGATTTCGTCATCGAAATAGCCGAAGTCGAAACGCCCACCACCGCCCGCCCCGCCCTGCTCACGCTTGCCGTTTTCCTCGACGATGACCGACACCGAGCAGCGCACCAGGGGCCGGATGTCAGCGGCCAGGCGGCCATCGGAACCGGCCACCAGGATCACCTCGTACTCGCCGGCCAGCGAAGCCATGACCTGTACCACGCGCGGGTCGATGGCGCGGGCGTAGCCCTCCAGGCGCTCAAGCAGCTTGACCTTGGC
>JAEUOE010000082.1 GCA_016790885.1 Dechloromonas sp.
GCCTTGGAGTCTTCGGCCACCGGTTCGATTTCGACGAAGTAGGACAGCGACGCCAGTTGCGTGTCGCTCAGGCCGCGCTCGGCCAGGCAGCCATGATCGGCCGGCAGGGCCTGGGCAATGGCCTGGGCGACAGGGCGATAGGTCTTGCCGTAGTCGAACCAGGGGAGCACCAGGCTGGTCGCCAGCAGCCACAGCATCGTGAAGCCGAAAGTCCAGTGCGTCAGGCTGCGGTAGGGCGAACGCGGGGCGGTGACGATCAGCCACAGCCACCAGGCACTGGCGGCCAGCGCAAGGGCGACGGCAACGATGTTCAGTTCGCCGACGAAGCCGGGGCGCAGGATCTGCGTGCGCTCGGCGAGTTTGGCCGGCCAGCCGAGAACGCCGGCTGACCAGCCGATCCACACTACGAGGGCGAACAGGCTGAAGGTGGTCATGGCGAACCAGTCGAAGGCGCTGGCGGCGCCGCGCCGCAAGGCCAGGGCGCCTGGCGTGGCGAGCAGGGCCAGCGTCGGCAGCAGCAACAGCGAGGGAATTTCGCGCGGCCGATAAGCCCAGGCCAGCAGGAGTAGCGTGATGCCGAGGAAGGCCAGCGGCAGCAAAACCTGCGGCGCCGTCAGTTGCCTGCGGCGCAGCCACAGCGTCCAGGCCGCGAGCGGCATGGCCGGGAAGGCGAACCACGGCATCATGCCGATGAAGCGGCCGAGTCCGCTGAACGAAAATGGCGTATTCAAGGGCGCCAGTTCGGTGGCCAGCCAGCCGTGGAAACGGGCGGGTTCCAGGCTGAGCAGCAGCATGGGCCAGGGCAGGATCAGCACAGCCGCGATACCCAGGCCGATGAGCAGGGTGTGCAGGGCTTTCGGGCGATCAGGCGACAGCCACCAGGCGACAGGCGCAATGGCGAGGAGCGGCAGGCTCGGGGCGATGCCGGTGCCGAGCAGGCAGGCCGCCAGCGCCAGGCCGTAGAAGATGCCGGTCAGCCGTGGCTTGCGGCCGATGGCAGCGAGCGCGCCGAGCCCCCCGCTGTAGGCGGCCAGGGCGATGAGCATGGGTTGTGCATCGTGGGCGTGGAAGATCAGGCCGGCACAGCCGGCGAGCAGCATCGGGCTGGCCGCCGCCGAATCGTCGCCGTAGAGCTCGCGGCTGGCGTAATAGAGGCCCATCAGGGCCAGCGTGACCCAGATGCCGCTGGCGATGCGCATTGCTTCGTGCAGGGGCAGCAGCCAGCCGAAGATCTTGCCGGTCAGCGCGGCGCTCCAGTAGTAGAGCGGCGGTTCGTGAAAGGCGCGGCCGGCCAGGTCGGGCGACAGCCAGTCGCCGTAGTGCAGCATGTGCCACGCGGTGCCGATGTGCACAGCGTCTTCGCCCTTCCACGGGTCGCGGCCGAAAAGGCCGGCCAGCACGTAGAAAGCCAGCATGGCGGCGAGCATCCAGCCCGACGGGGGAAGGCGGATGCCGCGACGGATCAGGGCGAGAAGGTCAGGCATGTCGTCGGCAAAAGAAAAAGGCAGCCCTCGGGCTGCCTTTCGCGATGGCAAAAATCAAGCCGATCAGGCGGTTGCCTTGCCGCGCATGGCGCCGAACTTCTGGTTGAACTTCTCGACGCGGCCGGCGGTGTCAACGATCTTCTGCTTGCCGGTGTAGAACGGGTGGCACAGGGAGCAGACTTCAACGTGGAAGGCATCCTTGGCCATGGTCGACTTGGTCGTGAAGGTGTGACCGCAGGAGCAGGTCACGGCCACTTCTTTGTACTTCGGGTGAATATCGGCTTTCATCTTTTGTCCTTTAAACGAGCGACCGGCGGATGTGGCCGATCTGGGAAGCCCGCGATTATGCTCAAAAAGTCACAGGCTTGCAAGTTGTTTGATGGATGCTGGTACGCTCGCCTCAACCGCGGCGCATGGCGTCGAAGAATTCGGCATTGCCCTTGGTCGATTTGACCTTGTCGAGCAGGAACTCCATCGCTTCGAGGTCGTCCATCGGGTAGCACAGCTTGCGCAGCACCCACATCTTCTGCAGCACGTCCGGCTTGAGCAGCAGTTCCTCGCGGCGGGTGCCGGAGCGATTGACGTTGACCGCCGGGTACATCCGCTTCTCGGCCATGCGGCGATCGAGGTGGATTTCGGAGTTGCCGGTGCCCTTGAATTCTTCGTAGATCACTTCGTCCATGCGCGAGCCGGTATCGATCAGCGCGGTGGCGAGGATGGTCAGCGAGCCGCCTTCCTCAATGTTGCGGGCGGCACCGAAGAAGCGCTTCGGCTTCTGTAGGGCGTTGGCGTCGACACCGCCGGTCAGCACCTTGCCGGAAGCCGGCTGCACGGTGTTGTAGGCGCGGGCGAGGCGGGTGATCGAGTCGAGCAGGATGACCACATCCTTCTTGTGCTCGACCAGGCGCTTGGCCTTCTCGATGACCATTTCGGCGACCGCGACGTGGCGGGTGGCCGGTTCGTCAAAGGTCGAGGCAACGACCTCGCCCTTGACGGTGCGCGTCATTTCGGTGACTTCTTCCGGGCGCTCGTCGATCAGCAGCACGATCAGCACGACTTCCGGGTGGTTGGCGGTGATGGCGTGGGCGATGTTCTGCAGCATCACGGTCTTGCCGGTTTTGGGCGGAGCGACGAGCAGGCCGCGCTGGCCGCAGCCGATCGGGGCGATCATGTCGATGACGCGGCTGGTGATGTTCTCGTCGGACTTTATTTCGCGTTCGAGCTTGAGGTGACGCGTCGGGTGCAGCGGCGTCAGGTTCTCGAACATGATCTTGTTCTTGTTGGCTTCCGGGTTGAAGCCGTTGATGCGGTCCAGCTTGGTCAGCGCGACGTAGCGCTCGCCATCCTTCGGGGTGCGGATTTCGCCCTCGACCGTGTCGCCGGTGCGCAGGTTGAAGCGGCGGATCTGCGACGGCGAAACGTAGATGTCGTCCGGGTTGGACAGGTAGGAGGTGTCGGCCGAGCGGAGAAAGCCGTAGCCATCGGGCAGGACTTCCAGCGTACCGTCGCCGTAGATGGTGTCGCCATTCTTGGCCTTGGCCTTGAGGATGGCGTAGATAAGCTCTTGCTTGCGCATCCGGTTGGCGTTTTCAATCGCCAGTTCGGTGGCCATGTCGAGCAGTTTGCTGACGTGTAGTGTCTTGAGTTCGGAAAGTTGCATGGGGAGTGTGTGGCGCCGGTAAATAACGGGCGGCAGCCCGGAGGCCAGGGCGCAAGGACGAAGAGCTTGGGGGAGGGAAATGACGCCGGGCGTTGCCTGTCGCGTCGGCCTGAAGATGCAGGGCGCACCTTCAGGCGGGGAGACTACGAATATTACAGGTTGCTGTCAATAAAGGCAGCGAGTTGGGACTTGGACAGCGCGCCAACCTTGGTGGCTTCGATGTTGCCGTTCTTGAAGATCATCAGGGTCGGAATGCCGCGGATACCGTACTTGGCCGGGGTGGCCTGGTTGTCGTCGATATTGACCTTGGCGATCTTCAGCTTGCCGGCGTATTCGTTGGCGACTTCGTCGAGGATCGGGGCGATCATCTTGCACGGGCCACACCATTCAGCCCAGTAATCGACGAGAACCGGCTGCTGCGACTGCAGCACTTCGGCTTCGAAAGTGTCGTCGGTGACGTAATGGATATGCTCGCTCATGGTTGCCTCATGGGGTGGGGTATGGGATGAATTGCGCCGGAACGGCGGCAGCAAAGTTGCCGTGATGCTAGCGAAAAATACTGCCTTAGGGAAGCATCAGCCCCCGCTTTTAAGCAGGTTGGCCAGCTCGACCGCTGTCTTGACCTGCATTTTGTCGAAAAGGTTCGCGCGGTGTACTTCGACGGTACGCATGCTGATGTTCAACTCGTCGGCGATGACCTTGTTGAATTTGCCGGCCAGCACCTGTTCCATGATCTGTTTTTCGCGGGTGGTCAGGCTGGCCAGGCGGGCCTTGACCGAATCGACCGTGGCGCTGGCCTTGCGCTGGCTGGCGTCGAGGGCCATGGCTTCCTCGATGCGGGTGGCCAGGTCGTTGTCGTTGAAGGGCTTTTCGAAAAAATCGAAAGCGCCTTTTTTCAAGGTGGCGACGGCAAGCGGCACGTCGCCGTGGCCGGTCAGGAAAATGACCGGCAGGGTCGATTCGCGTTCGCGCAACTGGTCGAAGCAATCCAGCCCGCTCATGCCGGTCATCCGCATGTCGAGGACCAGGCAGCCGCTCATGGTCTTTTTCCACGCAGTCAGGAAGCTTTCCGCAGAGTCGAAGCTGGCGCAGGGGATGCCGCGCGACTTGAGCAGCCATGAGAGGGCATCGCGGATCGCTTCGTCGTCGTCGACCAGATAGGCTCGGGGTTCGCTCATGCCGTGTCCAGGGGGAGGGTGAAGTGAAAGATCGTACCGCTTCCAGTCGGCGAATGGGCGTTGTCCTCTGCCCACAGCCGGCCGCGGTGGAATTCGATGATCGAGCGGCAGATCGACAGCCCGACGCCCATGCCTTCCGGTTTGGTGGTGAAGAAGGCGGTGAACAGCTTGTCGCGGATCTCTGGCGCGATGCCGCAGCCGTTGTCGCTGACACTGATGCGCAGCCCCTCCGTCGTGACCTGGACGCCGAGGCGTAGCAGCTTGGCGCCGGCGGGCGTGTTGGTCATGGCTTCCATGCCGTTGCGCATCAGATTGAGGAGCACCTGTTCCAGCATCAGGCGGTCGGCCAGGACCGGCCGCATGGGCGGTATGTCGAATTCTATGCGGACATGGCGCTTGCGGGCTTCGGGTTCGATGAAGCCGAGGCAATCCTCGATGACTTCGCCGAGTTGGCAGGGGGCCCGTTTCGGCTCGCTCTTGCGCACGAAATCGTGCACCCGGCGGATGATCTTGCCGGCCCGTTGCGCCTGGACACCCATTTTCTCGAGGGCCGGCCGGATGTCGTCGACACCGGCCTGGCCGCTGGCCATCAGGTTCAGGCAACCGGTGTTGTAGCTGGCGATGGCGGCCAGCGGCTGGTTCAGTTCGTGGGCCAGGGTGGAGGCCATTTCGCCCATGGTCACCAGGCGCGAGGTGAATTGCAGCTGCTCCTGCTGCTGGCGAGCCAGTTCCTCGGCGCGCTTGCGTTCGGTGATGTCGAGCACCGAGGCCATCCAGCCGGTGTGCTTGCCGTTGCCGTCGATCAGCTTGGCTTCATAGACCAGGGCGTGGAAGCGCTCGCCGTTCTTGCGCATGAAGGTCATCTCGAAGCCATCGTCCGGTGCTTCGCCGGCCAGCACGGTCTGGTGCATGGCGTAGCTTTCCTCGAGCTGTTCCGGCGCCCAGTAGGGCATGGGCGGGGTGGCGCCGACCAGTTCTTCCGGGCTGAAGCCGGTCATCTTGCAGAAGGCGGGGTTGACGTAGATGACGCAGCCGTTGAGGTCGCGGGCCCGCATGCCGACGGTGAGCGAATCTTCCATCGCGGCGCGGAAGGCGTGTTCGGAACGCAGCGCCTCTTCGGCCCGTGAACGCTTTTTCATCAGGTCGCGGACCAGCCACAGGCTCCAGAACACGCCGGCAGCGAGCAGGATGATGGCGGCGACGAGCGAACGCTGTACCGAATTGTCGGCCGAGCGGTAGCTGGTGACGCGCAGCAGCAGGCCGGAACCGGGCGGGTCGAAGGGGATGACGTAACGCTGGTCGCCATTGCCCTCGATCCGCGTCTTGCTGGCGTAGAGCTGATCGTTGTCGTCGACGATCTCGACCTTGTATTTTTCCGTGAACCACCACGGCACCTGGTTGGCGAGCAGGGTTTCCAACGGATAGAGCACGACTAGGGTGCCGGCAATGTGCTGGTCGTCGCTGTGAATGGGAACGATCAGTTCGATATGGGCGCGGTTGCTACCCAGGAAGAACGGCTCGCTGTAGTGGGTTTTGCCCAGTTGCATGACCAGGTCGTGCGCCCGACTGGCGGCGGATGGGCCGAAGGCCTCGATTTCCTGCTCCGGCGGCACGCTGCTGGGCAGGGCATCGACGACCTTGCGTTCACTGTCCAGCCACAGGATTTGCGTAACTTCCGGCGAGTTCTTCAGCATGTGCTCGGCGCGCAGGCGGAAGGCCTTGCGCCGGTCGGGCAGGCTGGCCATGTCGAGCGCCAGTTGCTGGATCTGCTCCTCGTTGCTGTTCAGGTGGAACTGCAGGCTTTGCTCCAGCCACAGCACATCCTTGATCAGCGCGGCCCGGTCTTCCTCGATTTCGTTGCGATGCAGTAGCCAGAGCAGTGAGACCAGCGCTGCCAACAGCAGGACGATGCCCAGCTTGGGCAGGGCCAGCAACCAGCGGATGCGGCGAGTCGTGCTGGGGGAGGCAGATTGGGTTGCTGTCATGGCGAAAATGGTACATCACGTTTTCAGGGTTGGCCCGATTGTGGTTTTCCACAATTCGGATACCCACAATGGCGGGACAAAGGCCTGGTGACGATACTGCCGCCCACTTTCCGGGCTTGTCCGGATGCAAAGTTGAGGAGACTTCGTCAAATGGCGAAAAAAGCGATATTCAAGAGTCTGTATTTCCAGGTGCTGGTGGCCATTGCCATCGGCGTTGGACTGGGGCATTTCTATCCTGAAACCGGCGCAGCCATGAAGCCGTTTGGCGATGCCTTCATCAAGCTGATCAAGATGATCATCGCCCCGATCATCTTCTGCACCATCGTCGTCGGCATTGCCGGCATGGAAGACATGAAGAAGGTCGGCAAGACCGGTGGTTACGCCGTGCTGTATTTCGAGGTGGTCAGCACCATCGCGTTGATCATCGGCCTGATCGTGGTCAACGTCTGGGCGCCCGGCAGCGGCATGAATGTCGACCCGAGCACGCTCGACACCAAGGGCATCGACAAGTACGTCGGCCCGGGCAAGATGCAGTCGACCACCGATTTCCTGATCAACATCATCCCGACCAGCGTGGTCGATGCCTTCGCCAAGGGCGACATGCTGCAGGTGCTGTTTTTCTCCATCCTCTTCGGCTATGCCATGCATGCCTTTGGCGAACGCGGCAAGCCGGTGTTCGAACTGATCGAAAAACTCTCGCACGTGCTGTTCGGCATTGTCGGCGTAATCATGAAGGTTGCCCCGATCGGCGCTTTCGGTGCCATGGCCTACACCATCGGCAAGCATGGCGTCGGCAGCCTGGTCCAGCTGGCCAGCCTTATGGGCGCCTTCTACCTGACCTGCGTCATCTTCGTGGTCGGTGTACTGGGCACCATCGCCAAGGTGCATGGCTTCTCGATCTTCAAGCTGATCAAGTACATCAAGGAGGAGTTGTTCCTGGTGCTCGGCACCTCGTCGTCGGAATCGGCCCTGCCGCGCCTGATGGCCAAGATGGAAAACGCCGGTGCCCAGAAATCGGTGGTCGGCCTGGTCGTGCCGACCGGTTACTCCTTCAACCTGGACGGCACCTCGATCTACCTGACCATGGCCGCCGTGTTCATCGCCCAGGCGACCAATACGCCGATGGACCTGTCGCAGCAGATCACACTGCTGGTCATCCTGCTACTGACCTCGAAGGGCGCCGCCGGCGTCACCGGTTCCGGTTTCATCGTGCTGGCGGCCACGCTCTCCGCAGTCGGCACGGTGCCGGTGGCCGGCCTGGCGCTGATCCTTGGTATCGACCGCTTCATGTCGGAAGCCCGCGCCCTGACCAATTTCATCGGCAACAGCGTGGCGACGCTGGTCGTTGCCAAATGGTGCAAGGCGCTGGACGTCGACCGGATGAGCGCCGTGCTCAACGATGAAACCGCCGACGAAGCCGATAATCCGGAGCTGGTACTGGACGATGCGCCGGACATCATGATTCCCCATGTGCCGCGTCCGGTGGTCGAGCACCACTGATCGTTTCCTCGCTACGTCACGAACCGCCGGCTAGTCCGGCGGTTTCTGTTTGTGGGTCGCTACTGTGGTTTTCCACAATATTCGCCAGTTACGCCTTTGGTAATACTTTGCTCCAGTCGTAATTAAACGACCCATCGTCTGGAGGAGAGATATGAAAATTTCTAATTTGCTGGTCGGCCTGTTCGCCTGTGCCGTCTCGTTGGGCGCCTATGCCCAGCAACCGATCGTCATCAAGTTCAGCCACGTCGTCGCGGCCGATACGCCGAAGGGCAAGGCAGCCGAGATGTTCGCCAAGAAGGCGGCCGAACTGACCGGCGGCAAGGTCAAGGTCGAGGTCTATGCCAACTCGACCCTGTACAAGGACAAGGAAGAAATGGAAGCCCTGCAACTGGGCGCCGTCCAGATGCTGGCTCCGTCTTTGGCCAAGTTCGGCCCGCTTGGCGTCAAGGAATTCGAGGTATTCGACCTGCCGTTCATCTTCAATGGCTACGACGACCTGCATAAAGTGACCACTGGCGCAGTCGGCAAGCAGTTGCTGGCCAAGCTGGAGCCCAAGGGCATCCGTGGTCTGGCCTTCTGGGACAACGGTTTCAAGTCCTTCTCGGCCAATTCGCCGATCAAGACCCCGGCCGACCTGAAGGGCAAGAAGATGCGTATCCAGTCTTCCAAGGTGCTTGAGGAACAAATGCGCTCCGTCGGCTCGATGCCGCAGGTGATGGCCTTCTCCGAGGTCTATCAGGCCCTGCAGACGGGCGTGGTCGATGGTACCGAGAACCCGATCTCCAACCTGTATACCCAGAAGATGCATGAAGTGCAGAAGCACCTGACCCTGACCGACCACGGTTACCTGGGTTATGCGGTGATCGTGAACAAGAAGTTCTGGGACGGCCTGCCGGCGGATATCCGCAAGCAGCTGGATGACGCGATGGAGCAGTCCACCCGCTACGCCAACCAGATCGCCAAGGTCGAGAACGACAGCTCGCTGGAAGCCGTGAAGAAGAGCGGCAAGACGACCGTCTATGTGCCGACCAAGGAAGAGCGCCTGGCTTTCAAGAAGGCGATGGTGCCGGTGCATCAGAAGATGGAAAGCCGCGTCGGCAAGGAAACCATCCAGGCCGTCTATCGCGACATCGGCTTCAAGCCGGACAGCCTGTAATCCGCATTCAGGCATAACCATGGCGGGGGCTGCGGCCCCCGTCAGGCAATTGGGGGTTTCTCATGATCAATCGGGTGCTCAATCACCTCGAAGAGTTGCTGGTCACGTTCCTGATGGGAGCGGCGACCCTGATCATCTTCGTATCCGTCGCGCATCGCTACCTGGCCGGGGTTGAAATCCCGGGGTTGCAGGACTGGCTGCTCGGCCTTAATTTCAGCTGGGCGCAGGAGCTGTGCATCATCATGTTCGTCTGGATGGCGAAATTCGGTGCGGCCTACGGCGTGCGTACCGGTATTCACGTTGGCGTCGATGTGCTGATCAACCGCCTCGACGACGCCAAGCGCGGCAAATTCATTGTCTTTGGCCTGCTGGCCGGGGCTTTGTTCACGGGCACGGTTGCTGTCCTGGGTGGCCAGTTCGTCTGGGAAAACGGGGCTCACTACGCCATTTTCAGCACCCTGGGCATTGCCGGTGAAGAGTTGTTCGAAGGGCCGGTCACGCCCGACCTGGAGTGGCCGACCTGGATCGTTTACAGCGCCATTCCGCTTGGCTCCTCGTTGATGTGTTTCCGCTTCCTGCAGGTCACGCTCGGCTTCCTGAAGACCGGCGAGCTGCCGCACCACGACCATGGCCATGTCGATGGCCTGGAAGATGAGGAAGGCAAGCTCCCCGTCGATGTCGACGTCTATGGCATGGGCGACAACCTGCACATGCACGACCTGAAACACGACCAACTGGGCGAGCGGCGCAGCGGCGAAGAGCGCCGTAACGAGGTGAGCGATGTGGCCGAAGAGCGTCGCCAGGCTGAGCGTCGTACCGAATCCAAGCAAGGAGACCAGCAATGAACGCCCTGGT
>JAEUOE010000101.1 GCA_016790885.1 Dechloromonas sp.
CTCGTCTGGCAGGCGTGGCGACAACTGCAGCAGGCCGGGCATGAGTCCGCCGCCCACGTCGCCCTGCAACGCCTGATCGTCGATCATGCCTCGGAAGCCATGATGCTGACCGACAGCGCCCAGCGCATCGTGTCGGTCAACGCGGCGTTCACGGCGATTACCGGTTATCGCGAGGAAGAGGTGCTCGGCAAGACGCCGACCCGGCTCAGCCCCGACCATCACGGTTTGTCCGGGCATCGCGCCATCTGGGATTTCGTCGCTGAAAATGCAGGCTGGGAGGGCGAGATCTGGGATCGGCGCAAGGATGGCACCCTTTACCCGAAACAGATGCGCATCACCGCCGTTTGCCAGGACGGTGTGCAGGTGTCGCACTATGTGGCCGTGTTCACCGATATCAGCGAAAGCAAGGCGCAGGCGCAGCGGCTGGATTACCTGGCCCGCCACGATCCGCTGACCAACCTGCCCAACCGCCTGGCGCTCGACGCCGATCTGGTGGCTGCCATCAATACGGCGGTGCCGGGCATCGACCGCATGGCCTTGCTCATCATCGACCTCGACAACTTCAAGACCATCAACGATTCGCTGGGGCATGCCGCCGGCGATCGCCTGCTTGGCGAACTGGCGCGTCGCCTGGGCGCCCAGATGGACCAGTCCAGGCGGCTGTACCGGCTGGGCGGCGACGAGTTCGTGGTCTTCATCGACGACCTGCCGGGCGAGGAAAGCGTCATCGAATTGGCGAATCGCCTGATCCGCGTGATCGGCGAGTCGGTCGATCTCGATGGCCATGTCCTGCATACCACGCCGTCGATCGGCATCAGCCTGTACCCGGAGGATGGCCGCGATGCACAGGCCCTGATCCGTAACGCCGATACCGCGATGTACCACGCCAAGGCCAATGGCCGGGCCAATTACAAATTCTTCACCGAGCCGATGAATGCCGCCGCCACCAAGCGCCTGCATCTGGAGAGCGAACTGTGGCGCGCGCTGGCCGATAACCAGCTGGTGCTGCACTACCAGCCACAGATCGACCTGCTCAGCGGCAAGGTGGTCGGCGTCGAAGCCCTGGTTCGCTGGCGCCACCCGCAGCGCGGCCTGGTCGGCCCGGCCGAGTTCATTCCGGTCGCCGAGGAATGCGGCCTGATCCTGCCGCTCGGCCACTGGGTGCTGCTCACCGCCTGCCGCCAGGTCAAGGCCTGGCTCGACCAGGGCATCGACATGGGCGAAATGGCGGTCAATATTTCTGCCCACCAGTTCCGCCAGCCGGAATTCGTCCAGTCGGTACGCGGCATCCTCGCCGAGACAGGCCTGCCGGCCAGCCGCCTGGAGCTGGAAATCACCGAAAGCACCATCATGCACGGGGTCGACGAGGCCATCGCGACCATGAAGGAATTGCGTGCCATGGGCCTGCGCCTGGCGATCGACGATTTCGGCACCGGCTACTCGTCGCTCGCCTACCTGCGCCGCTTCCCGCTCGATCGCCTGAAAATCGACCGCGCCTTCCTGGCCGATATCGAGACCGATCCGGATGCGGCAGCGCTGCTTACCTCCATTGTCCAGCTCGGTCGTTCGCTCGGCCTGCAACTGGTGGCCGAGGGCGTCGAGAACTTCGCCCAGGCCGAGTTCCTGCGCATCCTGGAGTGCGAGCGGGTGCAGGGCTTTCATTTCTACCAGCCGGTATCGGCCGAAGAGGTGGTCGGGTTTGGCTGTTTGCGCCAGTTTTCCCCGCTGCCGGCCTGATTCGCCTTGACCACGGCTTGCCGTGGCCTACAATTTCGAGCTTGTCGACTTGGAGTAGTTCATGAAGATCGGATTCATCGGCCTGGGCATCATGGGACGCCCGATGGCGCTCAATCTCATCAAGGGCGGGCATCAGGTCACCGTCTGGGCGCGGCGAGCCGAATCCATGCAGCCCCTGCTTGGCGCCGGGGCGCGAGCCGCCGTCAGCCCGGCCGATGCCGCGGCCGGCAATGAGCTGGTGATTTCCATGGTGGCCGATGCCCCCGACGTTGCCGAGGTGATGCGCGGGGTAGCGAGCGGTGCCGAGCCTGGCCTGGTGGCCGTCGATATGAGCACCATTGCGCCGGCGGCGGCACGCCGGATCGGCGAGGAACTGGCGGCAGCCGGCATCGATTTTGTCGACGCTCCGGTCTCGGGCGGCGAAGTCGGCGCCATTGCCGGCACCCTGTCGATCATGGCCGGCGGCAGCGAGAGCGGTTTTGCGCGGGCGCAGCCGGCCTTTGCGTGCATGGGCAAGAACATCGTGCATGTTGGCGCCTCCGGTGCCGGGCAGGTGGCCAAGGCCGCCAACCAGATCGTGACCGGCATGGGCGTGCTGGCGGTGGCCGAGGCCTTCGCCTTCGCCAACAAGAACGGCGTCGATGCCGGCAAGGTGCGCGAGGCGCTGCTCGGCGGCTTCGCTTATTCGCGCATTCTCGAAAACCATGGCCAGCGCATGCTCGACCGCAATTTCAAGCCGGGCTTCAAGAGCTGGATGCACGAAAAGGATTTGAACATCGTCATGCAGACGGCGCATGAACTGGGGCTTTGCCTGCCGGGTTCGGCGGCGACGGCGCAGATGTTCAATGCCATGGTCGGCTCCGGCCTGGGTGAGGAAGACTCCATCGCCGTGCTCAAGTTGCTGGAAAAGTTGTCGGGGCAGGCATGAAGGTCGGCTTCATCGGCCTTGGCGTGATGGGTCGTCCGATGGCCCTGCATGTGCAGCGCGCCGGGCATGCGCTGCACGTCTGGGCACGCCGCCCGGAAAGTGTGGCCGGCCTGCCCGCGACGATTTGTGCGACGCCGGCCGAACTGGGGCGGCAATGCGAGGTGGTGTTTACCGTCATCACGTCGAGTGCCGATGTCGAAGCCGTTGCCCTCGGTGCGCACGGCCTGATCGAGGGCATGGCGCCCGGTTCGGTACTGGTCGATTGCTCGACCATCGCGCCGGATGTCGCCCGTCACATCGCGGCGCGACTGGGTGAAAAAGGCATCGCCATGCTCGATGCGCCGGTTTCCGGCGGTGTGCAGGGGGCCGTCGATGCCACGCTGGCGATCATGGCCGGTGGCGAGGCCGATGTGCTGGCGCGCGTCAGGCCACTGCTGCAATGCCTCGGCCAGCGCATCGTGCATATCGGCCCGAATGGCGCCGGCCAGGTGGCCAAGGCCTGTAACCAGATGATCATGGTCGCTGCTATCCAGGCGGTGGCCGAGGCGATGCGCCTGGCCGCTGCGGCCGGTGTCGATTGCGCCAGGGTGAAGGAGGCGCTGGCCGGTGGTTCGGCCGCCTCGCGCGTGCTCGACGTGATGGGCGAGCGCATGGTGCGCCGCAATTTCGCCGCCGGCATCGAGGCCCGCCTGCATCACAAGGATTTCGGCCTGGTGC
>JAEUOE010000115.1 GCA_016790885.1 Dechloromonas sp.
GTTGTACCGGGTGAGTTTCCCGGTGGCCTCATCAACCCAGATTTCCCGGCGCAGCTTGCCATTCCCGCGCTTGTCGGAAATTTTGTGAGACTCATCGATGATTTTTACATCAGCCATGATGCATCATATCATGGCTGAAAAACCGTCAGGCAACCACCCGACCAGGTGTTGGCACCCACAATATTGGTCGAGACAAAACACACGTGCGGCGTATGCAAAAAACTACCACCAAGCCGACCAAAAAACGCTGTTCATCGAAGCCCCTTTTTTGGTTTGTGGCGTAATGCGGGGTAGGCGGGGCTTGACGGTGTGGCGTGAGGGGGGGCGTTCAGGGGGGGGCAAACGGGATTGCACGGTATTGGTTAAGCCACCTCGGCCTGTTGCTACCGGGAGAATTAGTAGACGCCACCTGGTTCGCAAACTAACATCTACTAAATTGTGCATGGATTAGTAGACATGAAGATCCCATTGAATCCGCCGAATGTGGAACAACTCTTCGCTCGGCTCACGCCAAACGAGCTGGCGAAGATATTCCAGCACTCGAGCCCGCTAGCGGCAGGCAAATACCTGCATTGGGATGATCTTCGGCACCGCCCGCCACCCGAGGGGCTTTCTTCGGAAAAGTGGTGGCTTGCCGTATCGCTAGCCAGGGGCTCAATCTTTCAGCCACTGCCATTGACAGACAAAGAAGGAAATCCGTTCCGCTTGGCAACTCCGGAGCCACTGCTTTTACATCTCCATCACATCGATCGCGATGCTGCAGGACAAATCAAGACACCAACATCGAGTTCGATTCACGAGAATCGGGAACGCTACGTGCTGCACTCGTTAATCGAGGAATCGATCACTTCCAGCCAGCTCGAAGGCGCTTCAACTACCCGAAAGGTCGCCGAGGCGATGCTGCGCGATAGGCGACAGCCGCGTGATCGCAGCGAGACAATGATCTTCAACAACTATCAGGCGATGGCGCAGCTACGCCACCTGAAAGGCGAGAAGATCACGCCAGGGCACATCCTTGAGCTACACCGTTTGATCACGCAGGATACGCTGGACGATCCTGCTGACGCAGGCAGACTGCGAGAATCTGATGATGTTAACGTGGTCGATAACCGTGACGGCAAGCTCCTGCATCAGCCCCCCAGCTTCAGGGAACTTCCCGAACGTTTGGAAAGGCTCTGCGCATTCGCGAATGCCGATTCGGATAGCTCCCCGTTCGTCCATCCTGTGGTTCGGGCGATCCTCCTTCACTTCATGATCGGTTACGACCACCCGTTTGCCGATGGCAATGGCCGTACCGCGCGTGCCCTGTTCTACTGGTCGATGGCACGGAGTGGCTATTGGCTGATGGAGTTTCTCTCGATCTCACAGTTCCTGCGTAGCGCACCAAGGCAATACGTCCAGGCTTATCTGCACACTGAAACCGACCGGAACGACACCACCTATTTCGTCCTCCATCAGCTAGACATCATTCGGCGATCGATCGCCACCCTTCACGAATACCTTGGCCGCAAAATCGAGGAGCAAAAGGAGGCAGAGAGTCTGCTGATCAAGGCAGGTCAGCTACGTGCTCAACTGAACCATCGGCAGCTAGCCTTGCTGACGCACGCTCTGAAACACCCCGGTGAAGTCTATCGGGTTGCAAAGCACCAGGCAGTGCACAACGTCGTTTACCAGACCGCCCGTGCCGACCTGTTGGGCTTGGAAGAACTCGGCCTGCTAGTGAAGCTGAAGCAAGGAAACGCATTCGTGTTCTACGCGGCAGACAATCTGGCTGAGCGCTTTGAGCACCTGCATCAGGGCTGATGTTTTGCTGCAAATATAGAACTTTATCCCCGGCGGCCACATCATGCCGGGCAGGCGGGGCTTGATGGTGTGGCTTAGGGGGTTACAGCGGCAAGAATAGATTTTGGGGGTGGTCCGCCATCTGTTCAAATCCATACGTTTGATAGAACTCGACTGCAGTTGGCTTCGCATCAACGACGAGGCCAACACCGCCAACCTCGCTGGCAATGCGTGTTGCGCGGTCAATGGCGTCGAAGAGCATGAACTCGCCAATGCCTTTCCCGCGATGGCTTAGGGTGGTTGCCAGCCGCCCAAGGCGAAACACGGGAAGCTTGGTTGGTAAGCGTTTTCGATAGTGTTCAGGTAGGTTGGCACTAAGCAATTCGGCCAGGCTGATAGCGTAGAAGCCGAGGATTTCGACGCTGGTTTCGTCGGTTACTGAAACAAAGGTCGAGGAAATTCCTTTCTCTTTGTGCTGTCTGGCGGTCTGCTTCAGCCAGCCATTCAGGTGGGCATCTCCACAGTCGAAGCCCTTTCTGTCGTGCTTGTTGTTAAGCGGCAGAACCAGCATCGGTCTTTAACCTTTGATAACGCGCTTGTGCTTGAAGGAACTTTTCATTGCGAGGTGGCGGGTTTTCGATCATTTCCAGAAGCCGCAAGGATTCCCGACGCGTCAGGGCTAGTGTTGTTTCACTTTCAATAAGCTTCTCTGCCTTTTCCAGTGCCGCTTGAACGACAAACTGGTTCAGCGTCGCGCCCACTATATCTGCTGCCGCTTGCAGTTTTTCCTGCACATGGTCGGTGATTCTCGTGGTTAGCCGTTTGCCTGTTTGAGCGAGCATGGCTGACTCCTGATTTGCTGATGGTTGACGGCTTTTAGTTTAGGCGTGTGGCGTCATTTTGTCACCGTGTGCCTGTTTGTTCTATTTTAGAGGCGTGAAAGTGCCACCGTACAGGCTGATGCTGCCTTCGGGGAGTTCCTCTGTAGTCAGGGCGCTACTCAGTCAGCAGGCGATGCCGGATTCGAAGTAAATCTCGTCCATGCCGAGCTTGGTTTCCAGGCTGGCGATTTCGACGGTGTCGCCGGGTTCGTAGGTGATGATGTCCCAGCCGATGTCGCCGCGCCGGCGGTAGATTTCGACCTGCGCTTGTTCCTGGCTGACGAGCAGGTATTCCTTCAGGCTGGGCAGGGTGCGGTAGGCGCGCAGTTTTTCGCGGCGGTCGGTGGCTTCGGTGGTGGGGGAGAGGATTTCAATGACAACCAGCGGGGCTTCGACGATTTGTTGCTGGCTGTCGAGTTCTTGCAGGCGGTCTTCGCAGGTGACCATTACGTCCGGGTAGAAATAGCTTTGTTCCTTGCGCAGCCGGAGTTTGACGCCTTCGATGAGGGCGCGGCAGGGGGTGCCTTTGAGGTGGGTGCGCAATTCGGCGAAGAGGTTGCCGGCAATGACGTTGTGGCGGATTGAGGCGCCGGTCATGGCGAAGATTTCGCCGGCGATGTATTCGTGGCGTACGGGCGATTGGGCTTCGTAGGCGAGGTAGTCGCTTTCGCTGTAGGTGGTGTAGGGGACGATTTTCATAGTCGGCCCTATCCTTTAGTTGGCAGCAATGACCCGATTTTTGCCGGTTTGTTTGGCGTTGTACATGGCGCCGTCGGCACGCTTGAGGGCGCTGGCCTGGGTGTCGTTGGCTTGGAGCGGGGTGACGCCGGCGCTGAAGGTGATGAGCACTTTGTCGTTGCCGTGCAGGAAGAATTTTTTGGTGAGTTCGCGCTGCAGCCGGGTGAGGGCGGTGGTGGCGTCGTCGAGCGAGGTGTCGGGGAGCAGGATGATGAATTCCTCGCCGCCGTAGCGGGCAACGGTGTCTTGCGGGCGCAGGGTGTCGCGGCAGACGCGGGCGAGGTGGATGAGCGCTTCGTCGCCGGCATCGTGGCCCAGGCTGTCGTTGAGCTTTTTGAAGTTGTCGATATCGAGCAGGGCAATGCAGAGCGTGGTTTCGTGCCGACTGGCACGGGCGATTTCCTTGCTGAATATTTCTTCCAGCCCGCGCCGGTTGAGTACGCCGGTGAGTTGGTCGTGGCGGACGAGGTCGCTGGTGGCGGCGAGTTCGTGTTCAAGTTCCTTGATGCGGGCTTCGGATTCCTGCACTTGTTGTTGGGTGATGCGGAGTTCGTCGCGCGAGCGTTGGGCGTTGATCTGGATGTTGCGGGTTTCGCGCATGACTTCGCCGAGCACGGTTTCGAGGTCGGAGATGTCTTTGGCGGCGCTGATTTTTGTGGCGCAGTTTTCGATCTTGTCGTGGTAATCGGAGGTGGCGTCGGCGAAGTCGGCCAGGTGGTCGACGAAGCCGGCGAGCATGTGTTTGATGGCGTCGCGTGCTTCGGAGACGCTGGCCTTGAGCTGGGCCTGCTTGAAGAGGACTTCCTTGAGCCGGCGCTCGGCGTCGTCCAGCGCATGCTGGGAGAGCGGTTTGTCGATGATGTCGCGCACGACCTCGATTTGGCCGTGCAGCCAGTGGTCGTCGAGAACGAGTTCGGTGACGTTGTCGACCAGCAGGCGAAGCAGGCCAAGCAGGCTGTTGCGAAGTTCGGCCCGGTCTTCGGCCAGTAGTTCGAGTTTGAAGGAGAAGCGCTTGAGGCGCGTGAGGAACTCCTTGAGTTGCGCCGGCGTGCGCGCGCTGCGGATGTCGTTGGCTAGTTCCTTGGCGGCCACCGAGAGTGACGGGCTTTCGATGAGCTGGGTCGCCATCGCTGTTTCGAGGGTGTAGGCGAAGAGTTCGCGCAGCTCGGGCAGCAGACTGTTGCTGGGTGCCGCATTGGCAGGTGTTGTTTCTGACGTTGGGGTTGAAGCTTCGCCGCTATCAGCGGGGAGGGCGTCGCCCAACTCCCCATCTTTGCCGCTGCCCCACGAGCGCAGAAGGCTTTGCAGGCGGGTGTACAGGGTGTCCGGATTGGAACCGCTGCTCGTTAATACGTGTTCAAGCGATTCCCGCTTGCGCGCCGATGTCAGCCCCGGGTGTTTGGCATCCCACTGGCGCAGCAGGTCGGCAATGAGTTCGGACCAGCCCAGTTTTTGCGATTCGACCAGTGCGGCAATGAAATCGGCCAAGTGTTTTTTGTAGTCATCCCAGTTGGCGCCTTTGATGGCTTCATCGAGCAGTCGTGCCACGCGCAGTTGGTCTGGCGATTCTTTAGGCAGTGCGTTGGCCAGTGCACGCAATTGCGGTTCAGGAAAAACATGGCCAACCGCCTTGGTGCCGGCGATCTCGTGATAGATGGTGAGATAGTTGTCCGGCGTGGGGGCGGTGCGCCGGGCGGCCAAGAGGCGCAGCGTCTCGCGGGCAATTTCAAATGGATTCTTTGGCGTGCTCATGCGGAATTGTATTGATCAAGTTATAATCTCGCGCCGCAGCAAAGGCTGCCCCCGTAGCATGAAGGTCGTGCAGTTGATTTGTAATCATCAGGTAGCGGTTCGATTCCGTTCGGGGGCACCAGTAAAATCAAGCATTTAGGCCATTCTTCGGAGTGGCTTTTTTGTTTTTCATTGTCCGTTGCTCCTTG
>JAEUOE010000136.1 GCA_016790885.1 Dechloromonas sp.
CGGCGACGAGGCAATGTTCACCGGCCTGGTGCATGACCTCGGCGTCTTCTACCTGATGTCGCGTGCCGCCAACTTCCCGGAACTGGTCGCCGACAAGGCCGAGCTCCATGCCCTGCTCGTCGACTGGCACGACAACATCGGACACGCCCTGCTCTCGGCGCTCGGTTCGCCCGAACCGGTGCTCGAAGCCGTGCGCGACCATGAAACCGATCGCGAGATCAGTTCGGTGTCCAACCTGTCCGACGTGCTCTACGTCGCCAACAAGATCGCCAACCGGACCTCCGGCTGGCGCGACCCGGAGCTGGATACCCTGGTCGATACCTCGATGCTCGACACCCTGTTCGATGCCGAGACGCTGGCCGAAATCGTCGAGGAATCGGAAGAGGAAGTGCAGTCGCTGAAGGCCGCGCTGGGCGGCTAGGTGCCTCCCGGCTGATCGACCTCTGGTCGCCAGCATGTCAGGAAACGGTCAATCCGGTGCAGTAGGATCGGTACACGAAGCGGCTCGAGCAGAAGGCCGCCCGAATCGCGGGGAACAAGCATGAGCACTCATCAAGCATCCGGCGCTGTCTCCGGTCAGCGCTTCGCCGCGCTGGCCCTGGCGGCCCTCGGCGTCGTCTATGGCGACATCGGGACCAGCCCGCTGTACGCGGTGAAGGAAGTCTTCGCCGGCAATCATCCCATTCCGGTGACCACGGCCAATATCTACGGCAGCCTGTCGCTGTTCTTCTGGGCGCTGGTCATCGTCGTCTCGGTCAAGTACGTAACCTTCATCATGCGTGCCGACAACCGCGGCGAGGGCGGCATCATGGCGCTCATCGCACTGGCCCTGCATACGGTGCAGGACAAGCCGCATCACGGGAAATGGATCATGATCGTCGGCGTGCTCGGCGCCGCCATGTTCTACGGCGACGGCATGGTGACGCCGGCCATTTCGGTGCTCTCGGCCGTCGAGGGGCTGGAGGTCGGGGCGCCGGCGCTGCACTCTTTCATCATCCCGATCACCATCGTCGTGCTGTTCGGCCTCTTCTTCGTGCAGAAGAGCGGTACCGCCGTGGTCGGTGCCTTCTTCGGCCCGGTCATGCTGGTCTGGTTCAGCGTGCTGGCGCTGCTCGGTATCCACAGCATAATCGACCATCCGGAAATCCTGATGGCGCTCAATCCGCTGTACGGCTTCGAGTTCCTGCTCGCCAACAAGGCCATGTCGCTGGTCGCCATGGGCAACGTGGTGCTCGCCGTGACCGGGGCCGAGGCGCTCTATGCCGACATGGGCCACTTCGGCCGCAAGCCCATATCACGGGCCTGGTTCGCTTTCGTGCTGCCGGCGCTGGTCCTCAACTACATGGGCCAGGGGGCGGCGATCCTCGCCGACCCGGCGGTGGCCGACAACCCCTTCTACCGCTCGGCGCCGGACTGGGCGCTCTACCCGCTCATCGGCCTGGCTACCCTGGCCACCGTCATCGCCTCGCAGGCGGTCATTTCCGGCGCCTTCTCGGTCACCCGCCAGGCCATGCAGCTCGGCTTCGTGCCGCGCATGGAAGTGCAGCACACCAGCGAGAAGGAGCAGGGCCAGATCTACCTGCCGGCGGTCAACTGGGGCCTGATGGTCGCCGTGATGATCCTCGTCCTCGGCTTCAAGTCGTCGAACAACCTGGCCGCTGCCTACGGTATCGCGGTGACCGGCGACATGGTCATCACCTCCATCCTGGCCACCGTCGTCGCCGCCAAGGTGTGGGGCTGGGGCTGGATTCGCGCCGGCCTGCTGTTTACCTGCTTCCTCGCCGTCGAACTGGTCTTCCTGACCGCCAACATCCTGAAGATTCCCGATGGCGGCTGGTTCCCGCTGGTCGCCGGGATGGCCGTCTTCGTGCTGATGACGACCTGGAAACGCGGCCGCCAGCTGCTCTCCGACCGCCTCAAGGGCGAACGCCTGGAGCTGGCGCTGTTCCTCGATTCCCTGGCCTCGTCGATGCCGACTCGCGTCGCCGGCACGTCGGTCTTCCTCAACGCCGACCCGAAAGGCGTGCCGCACGCCCTGTTGCACAACCTGATGCACAACAAGGTACTGCACGAGCGCGTCGTGCTCGTCTCGGTGCAGTTCTTCGACGTGCCTTACGTGCCGGACATCGACCGCGTCGAGGTGCGCCAGCTCAAGGAAAACTTCTGGAGCGTCGTCATCCAGTACGGCTTCAAGGACGAGCCCGACATTCCGGTCGCCCTGTCGCACTGCGCCGATTCCGGTCTGGAGTTCAGCCCGCTCGAAACCTCCTACTTCATCGGCCGCGAGACGCTGATCCCGCGCCTGGGTTCCGAAATGGCCTTCTGGCGGGAGAAGATCTTCATCGCCATGTTCCGCAACGCCAGCCCGGCTACCGCCTTCTTCAACATCCCGAGCAACCGCGTGGTCGAGCTCGGCACACAGGTGGTGTTGTAGGGCGAAAGGCGAAAGGCCTCACCGCAAAGGCGCCAAGGCGCAAAGGAAGGCAAAAAGCAGGGCTTGCATAGAGATTTCCTCTGCGAACCTCTGCGCCTTGGCGGTGAAGGGTTTGCTTCAAACCCAGGCGTGGCGGTCGCGCCCTGATTGTTTGGCGATGTAGAGCGCCCGGTCGGCGCGGGCGAGGGCGGTCAGTTCGTCGTCTTCCGGCTGGCTTTCGGTGCAGCCGATACTGGCGGTGAAGGCGATGGGCTGGTGGCTGGCCGGATGGTCGGCCGGTTTGTGGCGGATCGCGTCGAGCAGGCGGTCGACGACGCCGACGGCGCTGTCGGCCGGGGTGTCGACCAGCATGATGGCGAATTCCTCGCCGCCGATGCGGGCCAGCTTGTCGATGCCGCGCAGTTGCTCGGTGAGCAGGGCGGCCAGGTGCACCAGCACGGCATCGCCGGCCGGATGGCCGTGGCTGTCGTTGATCAGCTTGAAATGGTCGATGTCGAGCATCAGCACGGTGAAGCGGCTGCGCAGGCGCTGGCTGCGGGTCAGTTCGCCGGCCAGCATGGCCATGAAGGCGCGGCGGTTGAGCAGGCCGGTCAGCGGGTCGGTCGTCGCCAGGTAGCGGAGTTCCTCTTCCAGGACAGCGCGCGCGGTGACTTCCTTTTCCAGGCGGTCGCGTTCCTCAGCCAGGGCCGCATTTTGCCCCTGCAGCCGGGCCTGGTAGCGCTGGAGCAGGATTTCCGACCAGATCAGCACGGCGCTGATCAGGCCGTACACGATGGTGAAGCGAAGGATGTAGGCGGCGGAGTAGCCGCTGCTGCCATCGAGTTGGCCTCCCTGCAGCATCAGGTAGGCGGCCATCAGCATCGAGCCGGCCGCCCAGATACCGCCTTCGCGTGGCGGCAGCAGGAGGCTGGAAACCAGCGGCAGGGTCAGGAGCCACAGGGCGCGCACATGTTCCGGCCCGGAAAAGGCAACGAGATAGAGCAGCAAGGCCGTGTAGCAGGTGATAGCCGGGCGTACTGCGGCGTAGCCCCGACAGCGTTGCCAGAGGATCAGGAAGCAGACGACGATGGTGGCGGACGTGATGAAGGCGAGGGCACAGAGCACCCATTCGCTTTCGATGGCGGCCATGATCCCGAAATAGATCAGTGCCGGTACGCCGACGCCGACGAAGGCCGCCGCCCGCAGGCGCATCTGCGTTTCCTGTTCGGTCAGCGTGGCGGGCTGTTTCGGCTCGGTCATGGCTTACAGGCGGCGGATCTTCTCCAGCAGCGCCGTCGTCGATTTCTGGTGGATGAAGGGGATGGAATGCACCGTGCCGCCCCAGCCGCGCACTTCGCTGCAGCCGACGATCTTGTCCACCGGCCAGTCGCCGCCCTTGACCAGGATTTCCGGCCGGCAGTCGAGGATGCGCTGGAGTGGGGTGTCTTCGTCGAACCAGGTAACCAGCGCCACGCAGCCGAGCGAAGCCATCACCGCCAGGCGGTCTTCCAGCGCATTGACCGGCCGGTCGTCGCCCTTGCCCAGGCGCTTCACCGAAGCGTCGGTATTCAGCGCGACAACCAGGCTGGTGCCCAGCGCGGCAGCCTGCGCCAGATAGGTCACATGACCGCGGTGCAGGATGTCGAAACAGCCATTGGTGAACACCAGCGGCCGGGGCAACAGGGCGGCACGGGCAGCCAGTTGGTCGGGCGGGCAGATCTTGGATTCAAAAGAGGGGGCGGCGTAGGTCATGGTCGAAAGGCGGTTGATAGTTTCGACATTTTAATGCGCGGCTGGTCGGTACGGCATTAATCCTGAAAATCGGAATCAACCCCCACCGCAAAGACGCCAAGGCGCGAAGGGAGCGCAAAGGTAAAAGCCTTGTTTTTTGCCTTTCTTGGCGAAACCTTTGTGCCTTGGTGTCTTGGTGGTGGACTTTCCAATGCGCGGCTGGTCGGTACGGCATTAATCCTGAAAATCAGAATCAACCCCCACCGCAAAGACGCCAGGGCGCGAAGGGAGCGCAAAGGTAAAAGCCTTGTTTTTTTGGTTTTCTTGGCGAAACCTTTGTGCCTTGGTGTCTTGGTGGTGGACTTTTCAATGCGCGGCTGGTCGGTACGGCATTAATCCTGAAAATCGGAATCAACCCCCGCCGCAAAGACGCCAAGGCGCGAAGGGCACGCAAAGGGAAAAACCTTGTTTGTCTTTGCCTTTCTTGGCGAAACCTTGGCGCCTTTGCGGTGGACTTTCTCGCCTTTGGGTTCAATCCCCCTCACACCCCGTCAAGGTCGGCGCGCAGGCTTGTTGCCTGGTGGCGGATGGCGGCCAGCTCGGTGTCGCCCAGGCGGTCGAGGTTTTTCAGCGGCATGGCCATGCGCGGATTGGCGGCGAAGCGGTCGCGGTGGCGGGCGAGGAAGTCCCAGTACAGCGTGGTGAAGGGGCAGGCACCGGGGCCGACGCGGGTTTTCGGGTTGTAGCGGCAGCCGCGGCAATAGTCGCTCATCCGGTCGATGTAGGCGCCGCTGGCGCAGTAGGGCTTGCTGGTCATGCCCGGCCAGGCGTTGAGCGCCATGCCCAGGGTGTTCGGTTCCTCAACCCAGGCCACGGCGTCGACATAGACAGCGAGATACCAGTCGGCCACCTGGCGCGGGTGCAGGCCGGCGAGCAGGGCGAAGTTGCCGGTGATCATCAGGCGCTGGATGTGATGGGCGTAGCCGTGCTCCAGCGTTTGGCCGATGGCGGCGGCCAGGCAGGCGGCATGGGTGTGGCCGGTCCAGAACCAGGCGGGCAGCGGTGTGGTGTGGCCGTACTGGTTGGCTTCGGCCAGCGCCGGCATCTGTCGCCCATAGACGCCGCGGACGAATTCGCGCCAGCCGAGTATCTGCCGGATGAAGCCTTCGGCAGCAGCGAGCGGCACGCGGCCGGATTCGTAGGCGGCGACGGTGGCGGCGATCACCGTACGCGGGTCGAGCAGCTTGAGGTTCAGCGCGGCCGAGAGCAGGGAGTGCCACAGGAAGGGCTGGCCGCTCCACATGGCGTCCTGCCAGCGGCCGAATTCCGGCAGGCGGTGGGTAATGAAGTCGTCGAGCGCGGCGTGGGCCTGTGCCGTCGTCACCGGCCAGCCGAAACGGGCGGTGCGGCCCGGATGCCCCGGGAAATGGCGTTCGACATCGGCGATGGCCGAGCGGGTCAGGGCATCGGGCGCGAAGTGCGGGGGCGGCGGCAGCAGGCCCGGCCCCTGGCGGCCGAAGGACTGGCGGTTGTCGGCATCGAAATTCCATTGCCCGCCGACCGGCTCGTTGCCGGCCATCAGGATGCCGTGCCGTTTGCGCTGCCAGCGGTAGAAGAATTCGAGGCGCAGGTTCGCCTTGTCGCCGGCCCAGGCGTTGAATTCGCCCAGCGAACAGAGGAAGTGCGGATCGGGGCGGCTTTCCAGTTCAACGCCAGCCGTCGTGCAGGCGCCCAGGATGGCCTGCTGCAGCCGGTAATCGCCGGCTTCGAGCATGACCACCCGGCGGGCGTCGCCGATGTCGGCGATCAGGGCGGCAGCGATGGTTGCGTGCGGATGTTCGCCCAGTTGCCGATAGGTCAGCGCCAGCCCGGCGGCACGGAAGGCGGCGGCGCGCTGGCGCATGGCGGCCAGGAACAGCGCGCTGCGGGCCTTGTGGCTCCAGACGTGGGTCGATTCCTCCGCCGCCTCGATCATCAGCAGGCGGTCGCGCGCCGGGTCGAAATCGACGAGCAGCGGGTGCGGGTCGGGGTGGAGCTGATCGCCGAGGATCAGGAAAAGTCGTGGCATGGCGGTGTGTCAGGGGGCGCGGCGACGCTGCCGGCAGGCGGCCGAGCAGTACAGCACGCTATCCCAGCTGGCCGCCCATTTGCGCCGCCAGCTCATCGGCCGGCCGCAGGCCTGGCAGGGCTTGCTCGGCAATGCCGCCTTGTTGCCGCGAAAGCCGGTCTTTACGGATGTTCGCTTCGCCATTGCTGCAGTGCGCGGGTGGCATCCGGCAGTTCCGGCAGCAGCGCGACCCCGGCTTGCGGCGCCAGCCGGCGTATGCCGCCACCGCCGATCCACAGCGCGGTTTCTGGCGCCAAGGTCTGGCGCAGGTGGCTGACCAAGCCGCCGATCTGCCGTTGCGGGAAGGCGACCGAGAACGACAGGGCAACCACATCGGCGGCATGGGCCTCGGCCGCGCGGCTGATTTCGAGAAGCGGCATCTGCGTGCCGAGCGGAATGCACTCGGCACCTTCGAGGGCGAGCAGGGCCTCGACCATGAGCAGGCCGAGCACATGCGGCTCATCCGGCACGCTGGTCAGCAACACGCGCGGCCGGCGGCTGCCCGGCAGGGTGGCGATGGCCTGGCGGAGCAGGCGCTTGGTCAGCTCGGTGAACAGGTGTTCCTCGAACACTTCGATGCTGCCGTCCTCCCAGGCTTCGCCGATCTGCCGGGTGAGCGGCGCCACGGTGTCCTGGACAAAAGCCTGCAAACCCTGGCGGACGAGGCGTTGCTGCATGGCCTGCTGGTAACCCGGCGCGTCGTGCTGGCGAATGAACTCGATCAGTTCGTCGAGGTCGTCGGCCGTGGCCGGTGCGGCGGCGGCAACCACGTCGCGCGTCCGGCGCGGGGCGAGCGTGGCCAATTCCTCGGCTGGTGCGGCGATCAGCTTGCCCGGGCGATGCCCCTGGTCCATCAGGCGCTTGATCAGGCGCAGGCGCTCGACCTGGGCGGCGGGGTAGAGGCGTTCGCCGTTGGCGTCGCGTTCGGGAACCGGAAAGCCATAGCGACGCTCCCACATGCGCAGGACATCCTTGGATAGGCCGGTGTCACGTTCAACGGCGGCTATGTTGTAACTGGGTGTATTCATTATTTGTCCTGAACAAATGTTAGACAAACCATTGACAAACGAACTTTTGGTCTCTATCTTACGAACAAAGCGGTAAGTTGTCTAGGACAAATCTGATCTGGAGTTGGACATGAACAAGATTCTCAAGCGCTGGTTCGGTATTGCCGGTCTGGTTTCGGCCGGTGTGGTGCCGCTGGGTGCCGCGGCGGCCTGTCCGTCGCTGCTCGATCACAGCTTCACGACGCTGCAGGACGGCAAGCCGATGCCGCTCTGCCAGTACGCCGGCAAGGTCGTGCTGGTGGTCAATACCGCCAGCTATTGCGGCTTCACCTCGCAATACGACGGCCTGGAAAAGCTCTATGCCCGCCTCAAGGACAAGGGCCTGGTGGTCATCGGCTTCCCGTCCAACGACTTCGGCGAGCAGGAGCCGGGCAGCGACAAGGAAATCGCCGATTTCTGCCGCCTGACCTACGGTGTCGAGTTCCCGATGGCGGCCAAGACGGTGGTCAAGGGCAAGGGCGCCAATCCCTTCTATCGCCAGCTGGCCGAGATCACCGGCAGCACGCCGAAATGGAATTTTCACAAATACCTGATCAATCGCGACGGAACGCAGGTCGTTGCCTACACCAGCTTCACCAAGCCGGAAGACAAGGATCTGCTCAAGAAGATCGACGAGTTCCTCAAGTAAGCCCCCCCCCAGCCCCAGGAGTCCGCCATGAATGCACCCGAAAAAATTTTCCTGCCTGATGTCCAGGCCTCCGCCGATACCCGCCGCCTGGCCATCCAGAATGTGGGCGTGCGCGGCCTGCGCTACCCGCTGCAACTGGAAACGGCGGGCGGCGAGGTGCTCAGCACCGTCGCCAACCTGACCATGACGGTCGGCCTGCCGCCCGAGGTCAAGGGCACGCACATGTCGCGCTTCGTCGAATTGCTCGAAGGGCGCAGCGGCAAGCTGACCCAGGAAGGCCTGTTCCTGATGATGGAAGAAATGCTGCTCCGCCTCGATGCCGAGAGCGGGCGCATCGAGCTGGCCTTTCCCTATTTCATCCGCAAGAAGGCGCCGGTATCGGGGGTCGAAAGCCTGCTCGACTACGACGCCACGCTGATCATCGACAAGCGCCCCGGCGAATACACCAGCCTGACCCTGCGCGTCGTCGCCGCGGTGACCAGCCTGTGCCCGTGTTCCAAGAAGATTTCCGACTACGGCGCCCACAACCAGCGCTCGCATATCACCCTCGAAGCCCGCCTGCGCGAGTCGATGGCCATCGAGGAACTGGTCCGTATTGCCGAGGATGAGGCCTCCTGCGAGGTGTTCGGCCTGTTGAAGCGGCCGGACGAAAAGTGGGTCACCGAGCGCGCCTACGACAACCCGAAGTTCGTCGAAGACCTGGTGCGCGACATTGCGCTGCGCCTCATGGATGAGCCGCGCATCGCCGAATGGAAGGTTATTTCCGAAAACTTCGAATCGATCCACAACCACTCGGCCTACGCCGAGCTGTACGGCAGTAACGACTAAGGGGGCAAACATGAACAGGAAGCAACGCATCGCCGTCGTCGGCGCGGGTATCTCCGGCCTGGCCAGTGCCTGGCTGCTCAGCCGCCAGCATGACGTCACGCTGTTCGAGGCGGGTGACTACCTCGGCGGCCACACCAACACCGTCGACGTGACGCTGGAGGGCAAGACGCATCCGGTCGATACCGGCTTCCTGGTTTTCAACGAAAAAACCTATCCCAACCTGATCGCGATGTTCGCGCTGCTCGGCGTCGATAGCGTCGAAACCGAAATGTCCTTCGCCGTCAGCCTGGAAAACCCCGATCTGGAATGGGCCGGCAGCAACCTGGCGACCATCTTCGGCCAGAAGCGCAACCTGCTGCGCCGTTCCTTCTGGGCCATGCTGTCCGACATCCTGCGCTTCAACCGCGAGAGCACGGCCTGGCTGCTCAGCCACCCGAACGACCAGCGCAGCCTGCGCGACTTCCTGGAAGCCGGCAAATACTCGGCTGCCTTCTCCGACTGGTACCTGCTGCCGATGGCGGCCGCCATCTGGTCCTGCCCGACCGGCCAGATGCGCGACATGCCGCTCGCCACCTTCATCCGCTTCTGCCAGAACCACGGCCTGCTGCAGGTTTTCGACCGGCCGATGTGGCGCACCGTGCAGGGCGGCGGCCGCGAATACGTGAAAAAGATTGCCGCCCAG
>JAEUOE010000138.1 GCA_016790885.1 Dechloromonas sp.
TGATTGCCCTGCTGCTCACCCTGGCCGCCTGTTCCGCCGAACCCGAAGCGCAAAAAGCGGCGGCCATCACGGTCGATGGCGACCGGGCCCTGCTCGCCGAGCCGGACAAGGCCACCTTCCTGAAATTGGCGACGGTGGAAAAGGACAAGGGCGGCTGGCTGCGCCTGCCGGGCCGCCTGGTCTGGAACGAGGAAAAAACGGTGCGCGTTCTCCCGCAAGTTGCCGGCCGTGTGCAGGGCGTCGCGGTCGATGTCGGCGCTCCGGTCAAGACCGGCCAGCCGCTGGCTACGCTGACCTCGCCCGATTACGGCCAGGCGCTGGCCGATGCGCGCAAGGCCAGGGCCGATGCGCAGGTTGCCGCCCAGGCGCTGGAGCGCAACCGGGTGTTGCGCGAAGCCGGCGTCGTTGCCGAAAAGGACTGGCAGCAGGCCGAGGCTGCAGCCGTCGCCGCCCACGCCGAAGCCGAACGGGCCAGCCGCCGCCTGGCCGGACTGGGCGGCGAAGGCGATGGTTCCTACGTATTGCGCAGCCCGTTGCCCGGTATCGTCGTCGAGCGCAATCTCAACCCCGGCCAGGAATTCCGTCCGGATCAGTCGGGCGCTCCGCTGTTCGTCGTCACCGACCCATCCAGCTTGTGGATTCAGATCGATGCCGGCGAAGCCGATCTCGCCAAATTGAAAAAGGGTGAAGGCTTGCTGATCGAATCGAAGCAATACCCGGGCGAGCGCTTCACAGGCGTCATCCGTCACGTTGCCGATTTCGTCGATCCCACCACCCGCACCATCAAGGTTCGCGGCGAGGTTCCCAACGGCGAACGCCGCCTGAAGGGAGAGATGTTCGTTACCGCCCTGGTCGAACTGGAGCCGACGGCCGCCTTGCGCGTTCCCGCTTCGGCCATTTTCCTGTTCGGCGACCGACGTTACGTTTTTGTCGAGGAAGCGCCCGGCCGCTATCGCAAGCAGGCCGTCGACGCCGGCGCCGAACGCGAAGGCCTGATCGACATCACGAGCGGCCTCGCGGAAGGCAACAAGGTGGTCGTCGAAGGCAGCCTGCATCTGCTCAAGTATTTCAAGCCCGCCGCCAAGCCTGAAAAACAGGCAGCCCAATGATCAAGCGGATTTCCCATTTCGCGCTGCACCAGCCGCTCTATATCGTACTGGGCCTGCTGCTGTTCATCGGCGCCGGCATCGCCGCCTTCCGCAGCCTACCGATCGAGGCTTTCCCGGATGTCACCGACACCCAGGTCACGGTGATCACCCTCTTCCCGGGCCGCGCCCCGGAGGAGGTCGAAAAGCAGGTCACCATCCCGCTCGAAATCGCCCTTTCCGGCGTACCGAACTCGATCCGCATGTTCTCGCACACGCAGTTCGGACTTTCCTTCATCGTCGTCACCTTCGACGAGAAACCCAGCCTGTTCATGGCACGCCAGTTGGTCGAGGAACGCCTGCGCGGGCTCGACCTGCCACCCGGGGTCGAACCCGAACTGGCGCCGCCAGCCACTGCCACCGGCGAAATCTTCCGCTACCGCCTGGAGGCCCAGGGCATGAAGCCCAGTGAATTGCGCGCCATCCAGGACTGGACGGTACTGCGCCAGCTCAAGCAGGTTCCCGGCATTGCCGATGTGGTGTCGCTGGGCGGGCCGATCCGCCAGTACGAGGTCAATCCCGATCTCGCCAAGCTGCGCGATTACAAGATCACCGTCGGCCAGCTCTACAGCGCCCTGCAACGTGCCAACGCCAATGCCGGCGGCGGCTCGGTGGCGCAGGGCCGCCAGCAGTTCCTGATTCGCTCGCTCGGCCTGCTCCGCTCGTCGGCGGATATCGGCGAGGTGGTGGTCGATGAACACAAGGGCACGCCGATTCGCGTGCGCGATATTGCCAACGTGGTCGAGTCCCGCGTTCCGGCCCAGGGCATCGTCGGCTACAGCGACGCCAACGGCGACCAGGACGACGTGGTGTCCGGCATCGTGCTGCTGCGCAAGGACGAAAACCCGTCGCAGGCCCTCGATGCGCTGAAGGCCAAGGTCGACAAGCTCAATAATGGCGGCTTGCCGGCCGGCGTCCAGATCATTCCCTTCTACGACCGTTCCTGGCTGATCGGCAAGACGCTGAAGACTGTTTTTACCAACCTGCTCGAGGGCGCCGCGCTGGTCATGCTGGTGCTCTACATTTTCCTGGCCGACCTGCGTGCCGCCGGCATCGTCGCCACCGTAATCCCGCTCGCCCTGCTCGGCACCTTCATCGGCCTGACCGTGGTCGGCATTCCGGCCAACCTGCTTTCGCTGGGGGCGATGGACTTCGGCATCATCGTCGACGGGGCGGTTATCGTCATCGAGAACATTTTCCGGCGCCTCGGCGAAGCGGCCAAGGAGGATGACCACCGGCCGCGTGTGCGCACCATTCAGGAAGCAGTAATCGAAGTTGGCCGGCCAACGGTGTTCTCAATGGTCATTATCATCGTCGCCCACCTGCCGATTTTCACCATGCAGCGCCATGAGGGAAAAATCTTCGCACCGATGGCCTATTCGGTCGTTTCGGCACTGATTACCTCCCTGGTCCTTTCGCTGACGCTGGTTCCCTTCCTGGCCAAGATCGCCTTCCGCAACCATGTGCCGCACGAGGAAACGAAGCTGATGCACCGGCTGCACAATTGGCACGAGCCGATTCTTGCTTGGGTTCTTGCCAATACACGCAAGGTACTCGGCGCCGCCCTGCTGGCGCTAGCCATCACGGCTGCCTGCGTACCGCAGCTGGGTACCGAATTCCTGCCGGAACTAAACGAGGGCTCCATCTGGATCAACATCACCCTCCCCACCTCGTCGTCGGTAGACGAGGCGCGCGGAGAATTGCACAAGTTGCGCCACGTCATCGCCGATTTTCCGGAAGTAAACGCGGTGATTTCCAAGGGAGGCCGGCCAGAAGACGGCACCGACCCGAAGAACATCAACATGACGGAAATGCTGGTTGATCTGAAACCGGAATCGGCCTGGCGCAAGGGCATGACCAAGGAACAGCTGGTCCGCGATATGGAGGACAAGCTGAACGACATGCCTGGCATCGAGCCGACTTTCAGCCAGCCGGTGCGCGATCAAATTCTCGAATCCATTTCGCAGATTGACGGCCAGATCGTCATCAAGCTGTTCGGCGACGACATGGAAACCCTGCGCACCGAGGGCCGCCAGGTGCTTGAGCGGATCGGCAAGGTGCCGGGTGTCGTCCGCGCCTTCATCGACCGCGATGGCGATTTGCCGCAATACCGCCTGGAAATCGACCGTGCAGCCGCTGCCCGCTACGGCCTGAACGTCATGGATGTTCAGGATGTGGTCGAAACCGCCCTGGCCGGCAAGGCAGCGACCGAACTGTGGGAAGGCGACCGCCATTTCAGTGTCGTTGTTCGCCTGGCCGAGCCGTCGCGCCAACTCGACAAGCTGAAGGAAGTGCTGGTCCCGACCCCCTCCGGCGCTCAAGTACCGCTCTCCGCTCTGGTCGATTTCAAGCTGGGCAGCGGCGCCATGAACATTGCCCGCGAATCGGGACAGCGCGTCGTGGCTATCGGCGTCTTCATCCGCGACCGGGACATGGGTAGCGTCGTCGCCGACATGCAGAAGTCGACCGCCGATATCAAGCTGCCGCGCGGCTACAGCATCACCTGGTCCGGCGAGTTCGAGAACCAGGAACGCGCCATGCAGCGCCTGATGCTGGTCGTGCCCTTGTCCATCCTGATGATCTTCGTGCTGCTTTTCGACGCCTTCAAGTCCTTCCGCGATGCGCTGATCATCATCAGCAACATCCCTTTTGCACTGATTGGCGGCATCTTTGCGCTACTGATTACTGGCATCCCGCTCTCAGTCTCTGCTGCCATCGGCTTCATCGCCCTGTTCGGACAAGCGGTGCTCAACGGCGTGGTGATGGTCAGCTACATCAACCAACTCCGGCAGGAAGGCATGGACGCCTATCAGGCCGTCTTCCAGGGCGCCCTCTCCCGCCTGCGCACCGTGCTGATGACTGCCTGGCTGGCCATGCTCGGCCTGCTCCCGATGGCCCTGTCGCACGGCATCGGCTCCGAAACGCAACGCCCGCTCGCCCTGGTCGTCATTGGCGGCCTGATCTCGGCCACCATCCTGACCCTGTACGTGCTGCCGGCCCTCTACTATTTCGTGGCCACTCACCCGAAACTGGCCCGCGCACTGCATTGATTGCCATGCCTAGGTTCGTACGGCTTATTGTTGGCCTGGGTTGCCTGGCCGGACTAGCCTTGCCGGCGCTTGCCCTGACCGACGACGATGTATCGGTGGATTATCGCGACGGCACCTATATCGGCAGCCTGAGCGCCCGCACTCCGGCACCGATGCCGCTCGTCATGGCTGTCCTCACCGACTTCAATCGCATGACGGATTTCATGCCTGGCCTGACGAGCAGCCGCATCATTGTCCATAGCGGCAATCAGTATCAGATCGAACAAAAAGGAAAGATCAGCTTCGGACCGTTCTCGATACCCTTCGAAAGCCTGCGCCAGATCGAGATCATCGACGGCAAGCGGATTATCTCAAAATCACTGGCCGGCTCCGCTCGCCGCATGCAAAGCGTCATGCAAGTACAAGCACTGGAAAGCGGCAGCCAGATCGACTATCGCATCGAAATCGAACCGGCCAGTTGGATACCCAGTTCGCTAGGCATCAATTTTCTGCAACACGAACTGGCCGAGCAGTTCAATGCGCTGGGAAAAGAGATGCTGCGCCCGAAATGACGACGCCTCAAGCGTATTCGCTTTCCTGCTCTTCCTCGCGCAGTTCCGCGATATCCCGTTCCAGATGATCGCTCCAAACCATTTCGAGCGGCGCTTTCTCCGCTTCGGCTTCCATCTTGGCAGCCGCTGCTTTTTGCTGGGCGGGCGTCAGGCTTTGCGCCTTTGGCTCCTCTTCGAGCTCTTTCTCGTTCTTGCTCTTGCGGAAGAAGAA
>JAEUOE010000152.1 GCA_016790885.1 Dechloromonas sp.
ATGGAATGGGCAACCAGCGTTTCTTCAAGCCAGGCATCCGGACGCACCAGTTCGGGAATGGGTTCGACCGGGAGTAGCGGTTCCGTACCGGCTTCCTCCCCGCCACGGGTATCGGCCGGCACATCGGACAGGGAGTCGTCGGCTGCCGGCAATGGTTCAGCGACGACCTCGGAAACCGCCACAGTCTCCGGCTCAGACGTCGTAGCGGGGCTTTCGCCTGCGTCCATGGTCAGCGGAGGGGCTGCCAAATCGGAAATCGGCTCGGCAACCAGTGTTTCGTCGGCCGCCTCGCTCAGCCAATGATCGAAGGCATTGAAGACCGCCTGGCATTGCCCACAGCGCACCTTGCCGGCCTTGCGCCGCAGTTGCTCGGAGGTGACCCGGAAGACCGTGCCACACTCCGGGCAACGGGTTCGCATCAGGGTCTGATCCCGCTCAGACATACCCAGTCCTCGCGTGTATCGGCCACCTGCAGCGGAATCCACTGGGCGTAGATGGCGATGATTTCGTCCACCTGCTCACGCAGAATGCCGGACAACGCCAGTCGTCCGCCGGGGCGGACATGAGCGCAGATGGCCGGCGCCAGCACGCGCAAGGGGTTGGAGAGAATATTGGCGACCACCACGTCGTACTCGCCGGCGACCGGCTCAGCCGAATCGGCGAACAGGGCGGCCACACCATTTCGCTCGGCATTCGCACGGGCCGCCTCGACTGCTTGCGGATCGATATCGACGCCGGCGACCGACCCGGCCCCCAGGCGTGCAGCGGCGATCGCCAGGATGCCGGAACCGCAACCGTAGTCGAGCACCGAACAGCCCGCCGTGACATGGCGCTCCAGCCATTCCAGACACAGGCGGGTGGTCGGGTGCGAGCCGGTACCGAAAGCCATGCCGGGGTCGAGAATGAGGTTGATCGCAGCGGGATCGGGCGACTCGTGCCAGGACGGCACGATCCACAAACGTTCCGAGACGTGGATGGGGTCGAACTGGGACTGGGTCAGTTGCACCCAGTTCTGTTCGGCCACCGCTTCGACGGTGTAAGCAGGCACATCGGGCAAACCGATGGCCCGGGCTGCCTCACCGAGTACGCCGGCAATATCGGCATCCGGCTCAAGCAGCACCACGACTTTCGAGTGCATCCAGCCCGGCGTGTTGACCGAACCCGGTTCGCCGAATTGCGGCTGCTCATCGGGTGTCCCGGCATCAGCATCCTCGATGCTGGCGGACAGCGCACCGGCCTCGAGCAGCGCGTCGCACATCGGCTCGGCATGCGAGGCATCGGTCAGGAAACAGATGTTCTGCCAGGCCATCGCTTACGACTTGACCTCGCTCTTGTCGGCCAGCTTGTGTTCCAGGTAATGAATGCTGGTGCCGCCTTCGATGAAGCGGGCATCCTGCATCAGTTCCTGGTGCAGCGGGATATTGGTCTTGATGCCCTGGATGCTCATCTCGGACAAGGCGATACGCATGCGACGGATGGCCTGTTCGCGGGTGTCGCCATAGGAAATGACCTTGGCGACCATCGAATCGTAATGCGGCGGCACACGATAACCCTGGTAGATGTGCGAATCGACACGGATGCCGGGACCACCCGGCGGGTGGTAGAAATCGATATTGCCGGGAGATGGCACGAACGTGAATGGATCTTCGGCGTTAATGCGGCATTCGATAGCATGGCCGCGGAACACCACATCCTTCTGCTTGTAGCGCAACTTCTCACCCGCCGCGACCCGGATCTGCTCCTGGACAAGGTCGACGCCAGTGATCATTTCAGTCACCGGATGTTCGACCTGAATACGGGTATTCATCTCGATGAAATAGAACTCGCCATTCTCATACAGGAATTCGAAGGTGCCGGCACCCCGGTAGCCGATCTTGCGGCAGGCTTCGGCGCAGCGTTCGCCGATGCGGGCGATCAGACGGGCCGGAATGTGCGGCGCCGGCGCTTCCTCGATCACCTTCTGGTGGCGGCGCTGCATGGAACAATCACGCTCGCCAAGGTAGATGGCACTCTTGTATTCGTCCGCCAGGACCTGGATTTCCACGTGGCGCGGGTTTTCCAGGAATTTCTCCATGTACACGGCCGGGTTGCCGAAGAACTGGCCGGCTTCCTGGCGCGTCATGGCCACGGCATTGACCAGCGCCGCCTCGGTATGCACGACGCGCATGCCGCGCCCGCCACCGCCGCCAGCCGCCTTGATGATCACCGGATAGCCAACGGCACGGGCGATCTTGACGATTTCCTTCGGATCTTCCGGCAAGGCGCCATCGGAACCGGGCACGCAGGGCACGCCAGCCGCCTTCATGGCATCCTTGGCCGACACCTTGTCGCCCATCAGGCGGATCGTCTCGGCGCGCGGCCCGATGAAGACGAAGCCGGAGGTTTCGACGCGCTCGGCGAAGTCGGCATTTTCCGACAGGAAGCCGTAACCCGGGTGAATGGCCTGGGCGTCGGTCACTTCCGCAGCGGAAATGATGGCCGGCACATTCAGATAGCTCAGTGCGGAAGCCGCCGGGCCGATACACACCGATTCGTCGGCCAGCTTGACGTACTTGGCCTCACGATCGGCCTCGGAATGCACAACGACCGTCTTGATGCCCAGTTCGCGACAGGCGCGCTGTATCCGCAGGGCGATTTCACCGCGGTTGGCAATTAGGACTTTTTCAAACATTCGTCTCTCCCGCGGCAAAACCGCCCTGGCGGCCTGCGGCCGCGGTGCGATTTGGCTTCGCCGCTGCGGCGCCGAGCGGCACCTGGTCGCCGCGGTTAGCAATTAGGACTTTTTCAAACATGATGGCTGTCTCAGCCGATCACGAACAGCGGTTCGCCGAATTCAACCGGTTCGCCGTTCTCGACGAGAATGGCCTTGACGACGCCTGAGGCGTCGGCTTCGATTTCGTTGAGCAGCTTCATGGCCTCGATGATGCACAGGGTTTCGCCCTGCTTGACGGCCTGGCCGATCTGGACGAAAGCTTCGGCGCCGGGCGACGGCGAACGGTAGAAGGTACCGACCATCGGCGACTTGACGACGTGGCCTTCCGGCATTTCGTCTTCGTCATCGAGATTGACCGACGATACGGCCGGAGCAGCACCGGGAGCCGGCATGTTCGCCGGCATCATGTATTGCTGCATCGGCGCAGCGGCCACGGTACCGTAGTGCTTGGCGATACGCACCTTCTCCTCGCCTTCTGTTACTTCCAGTTCGGAGATGCCCGATTCCTGAACCAGGTCGATGAGTTTCTTGAGTTTACGCAGATCCATGAAGTACTCCTTTGAATTGCACCCGCTGGGCGCAAAAGCAGCCGGCCGCAGCCAGGCTATTCGATATTAAGCTTGTTGAGCAGGTACTCGAGGGCCAGCAGATAGCCCTGATGACCCAGCCCGCAGATGACGCCGATGGCCAGGTCAGAGAAATAAGAGTGATGTCGGAACGGCTCCCGGGCATGCACATTGGAAAGATGCACCTCGACGAAGGGAATCGCCACAGCCGCCAGCGCATCGCGCAAGGCCACGCTGGTGTGCGTGTAAGCGGCCGGATTGATGATGATGGCGCGCACACCCTGTTCGCGGGCAGCATGGATACGCTCGATCAGCGCCCCCTCGTGATTACTCTGGAACGATTCCAGGTCGACGCTGGCAGCATCAGCCATGCGCGCCAGCGCCATGTTGATGTCGGAGAGGGTGACCCGGCCATAATGTTCCGGCTCGCGGGTGCCCAACAGGTTCAGATTGGGGCCATGCAGAACCAGGACTCGGGGCTTTTCAGCAGACTCGGAAGGTGATTTTCGCTTCGTCATAGCTGCAAGTTTGCCGCAAATCGCAGCATTTTGTCCAGTTTATTCCGAAAGTAAGGCCCCGAGAGCTTCGGCGCGGATGCGCTCGCGTGGCCGGCCATCACGATACTTGAGCGCTACCCGCTCAAGATGCGGCGGCATGATAACAAGATTGGCGTCGACTGTATCCGTTTCCATGACCAGCACCGCCTCGACCCGCTCGTTGCGCACTTCGGCGTGTTCGACATCGATGCCGCGATTGAGCAGGAAGATTTCGACTTCCTTCGCGCTGTCGGCAAAGAGCAGGATATCGATGCGCGAATGCTCGCCGGCCGTGCCATCGAGCACCGATCCGGTCAGATAGGGATTGAACGGTGCGAGCAGCTGGAGCAGTTCGAGTGCCGACTGGCGCATGGCCCGCAGCAACTCGGCATGCTCCTCGCCCTGGTAAAGGCTGCGATAGGCACGCAATTCGGCCTCGACTTCGGCATTGTCCGGAAACGCAACGTGGTCAGGCAAACCCAACTGACGGGCGGCTTTCTTCTTGGCGAGATGAAAATCCGTAATACCGTCCTCCGCCATCAGGCGGGCGGCAGCGTTGGCGATGCTGGCCCGCGTACCGTGGCTCGGGCGTTGCCGTTCATGACGGGTCATGGTGGACTCGATCAAGGTAGAATCGCCCCCATTCTAACGGGTCTATGTGACATGCACATTCATATTCTGGGCATCTGCGGCACCTTCATGGGCGGTGTCGCCCAACTGGCGGTGGATGCCGGCCACAAGGTAACCGGCTGCGATGCCAACGTTTACCCCCCGATGAGCGATCAGTTGCGCGGTGCCGGAATCGAACTGATCGAAGGCTTCGATACCGCTCAACTGGCGCTCAACCCCGACGTTTTTGTAATCGGCAATGCTGTTTCGCGCGGCAATCCATTGCTCGAAGCCATCCTCGACAAAGGCCTGCCTTATGTTTCCGGCCCGCAATGGCTGGCCGAGAACGTGCTGCAGGGCCGCTGGGTACTCGGCGTCGCCGGCACCCACGGCAAAACGACAACCAGTTCGATGCTGGCCTGGATACTGGAAGAGGCCAACATGGCCCCCGGCTTCCTGATCGGCGGCGTGCCAATGAACTTTGGCGTCTCCGCCCGCCTGGGCGACACCCCCTTTTTCGTCATCGAGGCCGATGAATACGACACCGCTTTCTGCGACAAACGATCCAAGTTCGTCCATTACAAGCCGCGCACCGTCGTATTGAACAACCTGGAATTCGATCACGCCGACATCTTCGCCGATCTTGCCGCCATCGAGACGCAGTTCCACCATCTTGTCCGCACCTTGCCGCAGTCCGGCCTGATCGTCTCGAACGCCGCCGAAGCCAGTCTTGAGCGTGTTTTGCAGCGCGGCTGCTGGACGCCGGTCGAACGCTTCAACGACCCGGCGGGCTATCGCGTTACCGGCGACGATGCGCGCGGCGAACTGGCCTTCTACGGACCGGACGGCCTGATCGGCCGTAGCGCCTGGAAACTCTCCGGCGAGCACAACCGGGCCAATGCCTGCGCTGCCCTGCTCGCCGCCCGCCACGTCGGCGTGCCCTTCCTGCAAGGCCTGGATGCGCTCTCCCGCTTCGAGAACGTCAAGCGGCGCATGGAAGTGCGTGGCGTGGTGCGTGGCATCACGGTGTACGACGATTTCGCCCACCACCCGACCGCCATCGCCACAACGGTGGCCGGCCTGCGCCGCAAGATCGGCACGGCCCGCATCATCGCCGTGCTTGAACCCCGCTCCAACACGATGAAGCTGGGCACCATGAAAGCGCAACTGCCGGACAGTCTGCGCGAAGTGGATGCCGCCTTCTGCTACGCCGGCAATCTGGGCTGGGATGCCCGCGAAGCGCTGGCGCCGATGGGCGAGCGTGCCGTGGTCGAAGACGATATCGAGCGCCTGGTCGACCAGGTCAGCCTGACCGCCCAGCCGGGCGACCACATTCTGGTCATGAGCAACGGCGGCTTCGGCGGCATTCACGGCAAACTGCTCAACGCACTGGCCGCCTGATCGCCAGCCTGCAGGCGCAAAAAAGCCGCCGATAAGTTCGGCGGCTTTTTATTGTCAAAAACGCTGAAAGTCAGCGTTCCATCGACTCTACGACAGCCAGTGCCGTCATATTGACCAGACGACGCACGGTGGCCGTCGAGGTCAGCACATGCACCGGACGAGCCGCGCCGAGCAGGATGGGGCCGATGGTCACGCCTTCGCCGCCGGTCATCTTGATCAGGTTGTAGGAGATGTTGGCGGCGTCGATGTTCGGCATGACCAGCAGGTTGGCCTCACCCTTGAGCGGCGAGTCCGGGTTGGCTTCGCGTCGAATGTCTTCGTTCAGCGCCGAATCGCCATGCATTTCGCCGTCAACTTCCAGCTCTCCCGCCGACATGGCAGAAACCAGACCGGCTGCGGCACTCATCTTGCGTGACGACTCGGAACTGCTGGAACCAAAATTGGAGTGCGACAACAAGGCCACTTTCGGCTGGCTGCCGAAACGCTTGACCTGCTCGGCAGCGAGCAGGGTCATTTCGGCAATCTGTTCGGCATTCGGGTTTTCGTTCACATGCGTATCGCAGATGAACAGCGAACGACCCGGCAACATCAGGTAGTTCATGGCAGCCATGGTGCTGACGCCATTGCGCTTGCCGATGATTTCGCGAATCACGCCGAGGTGATGGCTGTACTGGCCGGTCATGCCACAGATCAGGCCATCGGCGTAGCCCAGCTTGAGCAGCATGGCGGCGATGACGGTCGGCTTGCGACGCATGGCTTCCTTGGCGATGGCCGGCGTGATGCCACGGCGCGACATCAGCTTGTGGTAAGCGGTCCAGCACTCGCGATAACGCTCGTCCGATTCCGGATTGACGACGTCGAAATCGACTTCCGGGCGAATGCGCAGGTTGGCCTTTTCCAGACGATGCTGGATGACTTCCGGACGGCCGATAAGGATCGGGCGGGCGAATTTTTCTTCGATCACGACCTGAACGGCACGCAATACGCGCTCATCTTCGCCTTCGGCATAAATAATGCGCTTGCCCTTGGCCTGGCGGGCGGCCTGGAAGATCGCGCGCATGCCGACGCCGGTGTGATAGACGAATTCCGACAGCTTGGCGCGGTAGGCGGCCCAGTCGGTGATCGGGCGGGTCGCCACACCGGAATCCATGGCAGCCTGGGCGACAGCCGGCGCGATCTTGACGATCAGGCGCGGGTCGAAGGGCTTCGGGATCAGGTATTCCGGGCCGAAGTTGAGGTCATGGCCGGGGTAGGCCATGGCTACTTCATCGGTGACTTCGGCCTCGGCGAGCTCGGCGATGGCACGAACGGAAGCCATCTTCATCTCTTCGGTGATGCGGGTGGCGCCGACATCGAGCGCACCGCGGAAGATGAAGGGGAAGCACAGCACGTTGTTGACCTGGTTCACGTAGTCGGAACGGCCGGTGGCGATGATGGCCTCCGGGCAGACTTCCTTGACCAGTTCCGGCATGATTTCCGGCGTCGGGTTGGCCAGCGCGAAGATCATCGGCTTGGCCGCCATGGTCTTGACCATGTCCTGCTTGAGCACACCCGCCGTAGACAGGCCGAGGAAAACGTCGGCGCCGACCATGGCATCGGCCAGCGTGCGCTTGTCCGTTTCCTGGGCGTAACGGGCCTTGGTTTCGTCCATGCCGCCCGGACGACCGATATAGATGACACCCTTGGAGTCGCAGACGGTGATGTTCTCACGCTTGACGCCGAGATCGCACCACAGGTTCAGGCAGGAGATGGCGGCGGCACCGGCACCAGAGCAGACAACCTTGATCTCGTCGATCTTCTTGCCCACCACCTTCAGGCCGTTGAGCATGGCGGCACCGGAAATGATTGCCGTACCGTGCTGGTCGTCGTGGAAGACCGGAATGCTCATGCGTTCCTTGAGCTTCTCTTCAATATAGAAGCACTCGGGCGCCTTGATGTCTTCCAGGTTGATGCCGCCGAGCGTCGGCTCCATGGCGGCAATCATGTCGATCAGCTTGTCCGGGTCATTCTCGGCCAGTTCGATGTCGAAGACGTCGATGCCGGCGAATTTCTTGAACAGGCAGCCCTTGCCTTCCATGACCGGCTTGGCGGCCAGCGGGCCGATGTTGCCAAGACCGAGCACGGCCGTGCCGTTGGTGATGACGCCGACCAGGTTGGCGCGCGAGGTCATTTCGGCAGCCGTCGCCGGATCTTCGACGATCAGGTCACAGGCTGCGGCAACACCCGGAGAGTAGGCCAGGGCCAGATCGCGCTGGTTGGTCAGCCCCTTGGTCGGGCGGACGGAAATCTTGCCGGGGGTTGGCCAGCGATGGTATTCGAGTGCGGCTTCGCGCAGATCCTTTTCCACGAAATCTCCTTGGTGTTCGGGTATAGGGAAAACCCTGTAGATTACTCCAAAGGTTTAGCCTCGGGAAGCGTAATTATGAATTACGGGTGCATCTACGTGAAATCCGAACCAGGAAAGCGCCACGATCTGTGTTGCTCGCCCGCACGCCCCTTCCCGAGCATGCGAAACGGCTTGGGGAAGATGCTCCCCAAGCCACCTGCCCCTGCCGCGGCAGGGGAGTCACTCAAAAACGATAAGTCAGCGTCAGGCGGAAGCTGCGTGGCTCGGTCGGATGGACATGGCGGTCGAGCACCGCTGCGCTCTCGCCAGGCAATTGCGAGTCGTACCAGTACTCGATGTCGTTCACCTTGCGGTCGAACAGGTTATACACATCGAGGGCCAGTTGCGTACGCGGGGCCAGCCGGTAGCCGACACGCAGGTTGGTCAGGGCCGAGGAAGCGGAACGTACTGTGTTGTCCTCGATCAGCGGGCGGGGACCGAAATAGCGCAGACGCAGGGAACCGAACCATGGGCCAAGATGATCGAGGGTGATGCCGATATTGGCGGTCGTCGACACCGCTCCCGGAATGTAATCACCAACCAGCGGGTCGTGATCGCGGAATCGGGCGTGCGACCAGGCCAGATCGGCGTCGATGGCCAGCCAGTCAGCCAGCACATAAAGATTGGTCCACTCCACGCCGTAACGACGCGATGGGCGCGAGGCTTCGGTCGTGCCGGCATCGCCGACAAAAAGCAATTCAGAGGCAGCCGCGAGTTGCCACAGCGACAAGGTGGATTGCCAGCCGGCCAGTGGTTCGCTGCGCACACCAATCTCGTAGCCCCGGGTGCGGACCAGGGGCTTGACGCTTTGCACCGGCGTCACGCCATCGGCGGGGTCGACCCTGATGGTCGTGCCCCGCGCATCGTTGGAATGAAAGCCGTGGCCGTAGTTGAGGTAGAGCTCGGTCTTCTGCCAGGGGCCGAAGATCAGCGCCAGCTTGGGCGTCAGCATCTGGTCGCTGGCCTTGCCGGAGTTGGCGGCAATGCTTGAATCGACGCTGAAATCGTAGGCATCGGCGCGCAGGCCCTGTACCGATCGAAACCAGCCAGTCCATCGCGTTTCGTTCTGCAGCCACAACGACAGGCTGCGCTGGGTCACCTTGTCCTCGCGTACCGTCGATTGCGTCTGCCGGCCGCTCGTCCAGTACAGGCCGACCGGGTTCAGGTGATCGACCCGCCCCTGCAGACCGATGCTGTTCTCAACGTCGAACCCGCCCCAACGATCAAACAGGGCGTGCGATACGGCAAACCCGCCAGCCTGCCGGCGCTCCGCCTGCTTGAACTGATCACCCGGCGGGCAGCCATTGCTGGCGCAGTACTGGAAGTTGGACCACAGATCGAGGCCGGATTTGAGCCACCACGCATTGGCCTTGCTCTGGGCACTCTCCCAGCGCTTGGCCCACTCACCGGACAGGCTGTAGCGATGCGTCTCGCCACCGGTCGTCGGATCCAGCGTGCCAAAGCGGCCGACCAGGCCGCTATCGACAGCACGCCGGGCAACCTGGTCGGTGGACGTCCATTGGCCTTGATAGGCCATGCCGGTCAGCGAGAAACCGTTGTGGCGGCTGCCCTGGCTATAGCGCAGCACCCCGTTCAACTTGCGGTAATGCTCATCGACCTCCCACGGCCCATCGTTGTGGAACAACTCCAGGCCGTAGAGCAGCTTGCCGCCGGCCAGTTCGGGAGAGCCGGCCAGCAAGCTCCGGGCATAGCCGTTCCGGCCCAGTGTCAATTGCGCCAACGAAGCATCCAGGCTGCGGAAATAGTCGATACGCGCCGCGCCGGCCGATGAGAAATCGCCTTCCTCGGCGAAGTAAGGCCCCTTGCGGAAGCTGACGCGGTCGACCAGTTCGGGAATCAGGAAATTGAGATCGGTGTAACCCTGGCCGTGGGCATGGGAAGGCATGTTGACCGGCACGCCGCCGACATAGGTGGCGAAATCGGTCCCGTGATCGAGGTTGAAACCGCGCAGGAAATACTGGTTGGCCTTGCCGTCGCCAGCATGCTGCGTGACGATCAGGCCGGGCACCATCTCGAGCACCTCACCGGGGCGCAGAATGGGCACGGCGGCCAGACGCTGGCTCGAAACCACGCCCTCGCTACCGGCCGCGGCGACGCCCTCCAGGTTTTCGGCCCTGGCCCGTACCTCGACGGCCGACAACTGGGTCGATTCATGCGCCACGACGCCCGTCGCCGCCAGGCAAATATAAGAATAAAATATTTTTTTTCTTACATTCATCGCTTAAAAAGGCCGGTCACCCGGCCACCTCCCTGTAACTATCTAGACCAATGCCGGCCTCCGCGTCAGACGCACGGCTGCGACGAAGCTGGCGGCGATGATCGCCACCAGCGTAAATCCGAACACCAGCTCCTTGCCCTCGCTCCACGCATCGACTGCCGGCGACAGCATCTTGGCGGCGCCAAAAGCGGCAACCAGCAGGCTGACCCCGGAAACGACCAGGCCCATGACGCGCGAGGCGATCAGCGCCACCTGGTCGGCACGGGCGATCAGGCGGGCGATCCACAGCCCGTTGATACCGTCGGTGAGCAGCATGCCGAGCATGAACAGCGCAGCGAGCAGCAAGGCATGCTGCCAGCCGCCGAACTGCGTGGCAGTCAGTGCGAAGAAGGCGGCTTGCGACAGGGTGTCGAAGGACAGCGCGAACAGCGCACCGACCAACGCCACCAACCCGGGGTGCGAGACATGGCGCAGGTTGCCGAGCAGCCGCCCCTTGAGGCCGACCGGCTGAACGATCTGGTCCGGTTCGGCGCGCAGCACGGCGGCCAGGTTCAGGCTGCCCAGCGCGACAAGGAAGGCAATCGAAATGATGGCGCCCAGCGTGCCGAACCATTCCGGCACCTCCCAACGGCCAGCCAGCGCCGAAACGCCAAGGGCGATGGCCATCACCACGGCGCCATGGCCGAGCGAAAACAAGGTGCCGCAATAGCGCGCCAGGCCCGGCCGGGTGCGGGCGTTGTAGCGGGTCAAACCATCGATGGTCGCCAGATGGTCAGCATCGAAGCCGTGCTTCATGCCGAGCACGAACGTAAGGATCAACAGCGACAGCCAGTCGCCAGGCAGCGTTTCCATGAGCATCCCGTATGAAGGTTTTCAGTATCTTCATACAAGGAGCGTGCCAGATCAATAAGTCACTGTTCCAGCAAGAATCCTGCTGCGCCGGGGCGGCAACGAGACTGGAAAGTGATCAGGCACTTTCCAGCGGAAGTGCAAGGATGAATTCCGCTCCGCCACCGGCGACGTTGCCGGCGCTGAGCTTCCCGCCATGACGGTCGACGATGCCGTAGCTGATCGACAAACCGAGCCCGGTTCCCTGGCCGACCGGCTTGGTGGTGAAGAAGGGCTCGAACAGCCGGCTGAGGTTTTCTTCCGGAATGCCCGGGCCGTTGTCGATGAAATGCAGCACCGCGCGGCCCTGCTCGATGCCGCCGCACACCGTCAGGCGCGGCTCCGCTTGCCGGGCCGTCGCATCGCAGGCGTTCTGCACCAGGTTCATCACCACTTGCTGCAACTGGCCGGACGAGCCGCAGCAACGCAGGTCGGGCGGCAGGTCGATGCGCACGGCAAACTTGGCCGAGGCGCTCTGCACCACCCAGCGTACCGAACGCTCGACCACCTCGTTCAAATTGACCTGCTCGGGCGTCGCCTTGTCCACGGCCGAAAAGCGCTTGAGGGCATCGACGATGTCGCGCGTGCGCTCGGCCCC
>JAEUOE010000183.1 GCA_016790885.1 Dechloromonas sp.
TCGTCCGCGACAGCATCCAGGCCATGCCGGCCGAGCTGGCCGCCAAGCCGGAATGGACCTACTGGCTGGGCCGCGCCCTGCATGCAGGCGGCCGCACCACGGAGGGCAATGCGCTGTTCGAGAAGATTGCCGGTCAGGCCAACTTCTACGGCAACCTGGCCGACGAGGAACTGGGCCGCACCGTCGTGCCGCCGCCCAAGGCCACGGCAGCAAGCACTGAGGAGCAGCGCGCCGCCCGCGACAATCCGGCCATTCGCCGCGCCCTGGCCTTCTTCCGCAACGACATGCGGACCGAGGCGGTGCGCGAGTGGAACTGGGCGCTGCGTGGCATGGACGACCGCCAACTGCTCGCCGCGGCCGACCTTGCCAAGCGCAACCAGATCTGGGATCGCGCCATCAACACGGCCGACCGCACGAAGAACGAGCACGACTACAGCCTGCGCTTCCTCGCCCCCTACGGCGAAACGGTGCGCCCGGCCGCCCAGAACCAGTCGCTCGACGATGCCTGGGTGTACGGCCTGATGCGCCAGGAGAGCCGTTTCATCACCAGCGCCAAGTCCAACGTCGGCGCCTCCGGCCTGATGCAACTGATGCCGGCGACCGCCAAGTGGGTGGCCAGGAAGATCGGCCTGCGCGACTTCAGCCAGGGCCGTGTCAACGACACCGAGACCAACGTGCTGCTCGGCACCAGCTACATGCGCCTGGTCATGGAAAACCTCGACAACCACCCGGTGCTCGCCTCCGCCGCCTACAACGCCGGCCCCGGCCGGGCCAAGAAGTGGCGCGCCGACCGCCCGCTGGAAGGCGCCATCTACGCCGAGACCATTCCGTTCAGCGAAACGCGCGACTACGTCAAGAAAGTGATGAGCAATGCGGTCTATTATTCGACCTTGTTCAACGGCAAACCGGACTCCCTGAAAGCCCGCCTCGGCACCATCGGCGCACGTACCGCCGATGCACCGAAGGATGCGGACCTTCCCTGATCGCCATGTCCATCCATTCCGACGCCTTCGCCACCCTGCGCGACTGCCGCGCCCTGTTCATCAAGCACCTCGGCGCCCTGCTGCAGGATAGCCAGCTGGTTTCCAGCCATGCCATCGCGGCCATCCAGAAAGGCGCAGGGGCTTATTTCGACGAAATCGTCGCCAGCGAGCGGCGCGGCAATTTCGCCGAGGAAGCCCACGGCCTGACCGCCTCGCGCATTACCCTGCTCGCCGAGGATGATCACGAACTGGGCATCCGCCTCGATAACCTGACGGCGCGACTGCTCGAAAATGCCGGCAGCAGCCTGTGGAAGCTGCACCTGCGCTTCGTTACCCTGCTACGCCGGCCCGACCTGTCGAACAGCGACAACCCGGTTGGCCCGAAAGGCATTTGCCGCGGGCTGGATACCATGTTTGCCGCAGCCGGGGCGACCAGTCTCGACGACAAGCTGGCCTTGCTCGATCACTTCGAAAGCTACCTGCGCCAGAACCTGCCCGGCCTCTATGCCGAGTTGAACGATTTTCTGGATCGGGCAGGTATCGAGACCGCGCAACCGACCATCGTCACCTCCCCGGATAGCCCGCAAACCGCCCGCGAAGCTCCCCCCGCCACGCTGTCCGTCAATGCCTTGCAGGCCCTGCAGCAGGCACTGCTCGCCAATCTGCCGACCCAGGCCGCGGGCAGCACGCCGCTGGCCGGCAGCGGCGCGGCGGCCAACCTGCTCAGCCAGTCGGCCCTCGAACAACTCATGTTCCGCCTGGAAGCGCTCGAACGCATGGGACGTTTCGGCCCGCCGGTCATTCCCGGCAGCAACCCGGCCAGTGAGCCGATGATGCCGGCACTGTTCTCGGAAAGCGCAGAACCGAGCGCACCGAAGATCATTCGTTCGGCCGAGCTCGGTATTCCGAAGACGTCCACCGAGAGCCTGGCCATCGACACCCTGGCCCTGATCTTCGAAGCCATCCTGGCTGATCCGGAATTGCCGGATACCGTGAAAGCCGTGATCTCCAGCCTGCAGATCAAGCTGCTCAGGGTGGCGATGAAGGACAGCACGCTGTTCACCAACCCCATGCACCCGGCACGCCGGGTGATCGACCGCATGGCACAGGCGGCGCTCGGCTTGCCATCCGACGTGACGGCCCGTCATCCGGTGTGCACAGGCCTGTTCGCAATGGCTTCCCGCCTGCGTGCCGAGCCGGGCACCGATTCCGCGGTGTTCGAGAGCGCCCTGGGCGAACTGGATACGCAGATCGCCGAACGCCAGGCGCAATTGATCGCTGCCGCCAGCCCCTACCTGCCGCTGCTCGACGATTTTGATCGCCGCGACCGGATAGTCGGGCGGGTCCGGACCACCATCCAGCAGGCGCTGGACACGCAACCACCGGAAGTCGCCCGCCGTTTCCTGATCCGGACCTGGCAGCAGGTATTGCTGCAAACCGGCCAGGAGCACGGCCTGGACAGCGCGCCCTGGCAGGCGTGCACGGCGGCCATCGACGGCCTGCTCTGGTCCTTCCAGCCCAAGGCGGCGGCCGACGACCGCAAATTGCTGGCCCATCGCCTGCCGGCCATCCTGAAGACACTCAAGGAAGGCATGCAGCGCATCGGCACGCCGACTGCGGAGCAGGAGGCCTTTCTCGACGACTGTTTCCAGTTGCAAACCCTGGCCCTGCGCGCCATGCCGATGCCGGCGGCCGACCCGGTCGCTGACCTGGCGGTCAGCCAGTTGCCGCTGACGACCGGCAAGCTGCAGGCGGGTGAAGTGCGGGCCGGCCCGCTGGCTTTACGCACCCTCGATTTTGCCGACTACCAGCCGCCACCTGACCAGGCACCGGCCTGTCGCCTTGGCGACTGGCTGAGCATCCGCCTGGCGGACGATACGACCGGCCTCGGCCAGGTCTGCCACATCAGCCAGGAGAGCCAGCGCACCCTGCTGCTCAACCCGGATCAGGAGCTGGCCGTTGCCATGCATCCGGCGATCCTCGACCGCCAGTTGCGCAGTGGCGATGCCGTCATCCGCTCCAGGCAGTCGCTGTTCGAGAACGCAGCCGGCCGCGCCATCAGCCAAACCGGCCGCAACTGAGGGCGGGAGTCAGGGCCGGGTGGCCATTCGGCCGCCCGAAAATGGCCAAATTGCCTTAAAATCCGAGTTTTACGATTCAAGTTTCCGGGGTTCACATGGACATCAAGAAAGTCTTGCTGCTGGGGGGTAGCGGTTTCGTCGGTACCTACATCGTCAATCGCCTGTCGCAACGCGGCATCGAGGTCACCGTCCCGACCCGTCGCCGCGAACGCACCAAGGCGCTGATCATCCAGCCGGGCGTGACCATGCCGGAGGCCGATATCCGTTGCGAAAAGACCCTGACCGAGCTGATGCGCGGTCACGATGCCGTGATCAACCTGGTCGGCATCCTGCACAGCCGCGATGTCGTGTTGCCCTACAGCCGCGATTTCGCCGAAGCCCATGTCGAACTGCCGAAGAAGATCGTTGCCGCCTGCAAGGCTGCCGGCGTCAGTCGCCTGGTGCACATGAGCGCGCTCAATGCCGACCCCAAGGGCACGTCCGAATACCTGCGCTCCAAGGGCGACGGCGAAGCCGTGGTGCTGGCTGCCCAGGGCGAACTGGACGTCACCGTCTTCCGTCCTTCGGTCATCTTCGGGCTGGGCGATTCCTTCCTGTCGATGTTCGCCGCGGTGCTCAAGAAAGTGCCTTTCTTCCCGCTCGGTTTCGGCCACGCCCGTTTCCAGCCGGTGTGGGCCGCCGACGTGGCCGATGCCTTCGTCGATAGCCTGCGCGACGCAAGCACCTTCGGCCAGGCCTACGAACTGGTCGGCCCCAAGGTTTACACCCTGCGCGAACTGGTCGATTACACCAGGGAACTGACCGGCAGCACCGCCACCATCATCCCGCTGTCCGAAGGCTGGGCCTACCTGCAGGCCGGCCTGATGTGGCTGGCGCCGAACCCGATGCTGTCGCCGGACAACCTGCGCTCCATGGAAAAGGACAGTGTCGGCGTACCGGGCGCCCAGGCCCCGGCCAACTGGCAGCCGACCGCGCTGGAATCCATCGCCCCGTCGTACATCGCGCTGAATACGCCGAAGGGCAAGCTCGACAGCTTCCGCTTCCGCGCCGGCCGTTAATACCGGCTGTTCCGCCGTGCAGACCTATATCGTCGGCGGTGCCGTCCGCGACGAACTGCTCGGCCGGCCGAATGCCGACCGCGACTACGTGGTGGTCGGCGCCACCCCGGAAGCCATGCTGGCGCAAGGCTTCCGGCCGGTGGGCAAGGATTTCCCGGTTTTCCTGCACCCTGATACCCACGAGGAATACGCGCTGGCGCGTACCGAGCGCAAGACCGGCCGCGGCTACCACGGTTTTGCCTTCCACGCCGCACCCGACGTTACCCTCGACGATGATCTCGCCCGCCGCGACCTGACCATCAACGCCATGGCGAAATCCGCCGATGGCCGCCTGATCGACCCTTTCCACGGCCAGCGCGACTTGCAGGCCAGGGTGCTGCGCCATGTCGGCCCGGCCTTTGCCGAAGACCCGGTGCGCATCCTGCGCATTGCCCGCTTCGCTGCCCGCTTCAGCGATTTCAGCATCGCGCCGGAAACCCTGGAACTGATGCGCGGCATGGTGGCCGCAGGCGAGGTCGACCATCTGGTCGCCGAGCGCGTCTGGCAGGAACTGGCCAAGGGCCTGATGGAAGACAAACCGTCGCGCATGTTCGAGGTGCTACGCGATTGCGGGGCGCTGGCCCGCCTGTTGCCGGAAGTTGACAAGCTGTTCGGCGTGCCGCAGCGCGCCGACTATCATCCGGAAATCGATACCGGCATCCATACCCTGATGGTGGTCGACCAGTCGGCGCTGCGCGGCTTCGCCTTGCCGGTGCGCTTCTCGGCGCTGACCCACGACCTCGGCAAGGCGGAAACGCCGGCCGACATCCTGCCCCGCCACCTCGGCCACGAGGAACGCAGCGTGCGGCTGACCGAAAAGCTCTGTGCCCGCCTGCGCGTACCCAACGACTGCCGCGACCTGGCGCTGCTCATGGCGCGCTACCACGGCAACGTGCATCGCGCCGCCGACCTGAAGGCGAGCACCATCGTCACGCTGTTCGAGAAGACCGACGCCCTGCGCCGGCCGGAACGCTTCCGGAACCTGCTGGAAGCCTGTTTGTGCGACTACACCGGCCGCCTGGGCTGGGAAGACCGCGCTTACGACAGTCCCCAGCGACTGCTGACCGCGCTGGCCGCCGTCCATGCCGTGCCGGCCGGCGAGATCGCCGCTGCCTGCAGCGACCCGGGCAGGATTCCCGAGCGCATCCATGCCGCCCGGGTGCGCGCCGTCAAACAGGCATTAAATGAGCCGGGAGAGCAGCCAGAGCAGCAGTGAGAAAATGATCGTCGTCGCCACCGGGAAGACGTAGTTCCGCCCGCGAAAGCGGAAGGCGAAATCACCCGGCAGCTGGCCGAAACGAATAAAGCGCGCCAGATGCGGGGCAATGATGCCCAACAGGAAAATCGCGACGACCAGCGTCAATAACCACTTCAGCATCTTGCCCGGCTTCCCCCGAAAAACCGCATTAGAACACGACCCACTTTCCCCACTGAGCCCATGTTAAAAACACAGATCGTCGACGGCCTTGAAGTTTTCTCCTGCCTGCCCAGCCGCAAGACCGGCAAGCCGGCCCTGCTTTTCGTGCATGGCGCCTTCGCCGGCGGCTGGATGTGGACGGAAACCTTCATGCCTTTCCTGGCCGAGGCGGGCTATCCCTGCTACGCCCTCTCCCTGCGCGGCCATGGCGGCAGCACGGGGGGCGAACAGATCAACTGGCACTCGATCGGCGACTATGTCGATGATGTCAAAACGGTGGTCGACTGGCTGGATGAGCCGCCAGTCCTGATCGGCCACTCGATGGGCGGCTTCATCGTCCAGAAATACCTGGAACACCGCCCGGCAACGGCGGTGGCTCTGGTCTGCTCGGTGCCGCCGCAGGGCCTGATCGCCTCGCAATTCCACCTGCTGTTCAGCAAGCCGCAGCTGTTCTTGGAAATCAACCGGATCATGAGCGGCGAATACACCGATACCGCCACGTTGCGCGAAGCCCTTTTTGCCGGCGAGGTGGACGAAGCGATGCTCAACGCCTGGCTGAGCCGCATGCAGAGCGAATCGCACCGGGCGATCCTCGACATGACCATGTTCAACCTGCCCAACCTGTTCGCCATGCATCGGCCGCCGATGCTGATCCTCGGTGCCGAGGATGATGTGCTGGTGCCGGCCTTCCTGGTCCAGACGACGGCGCACACCTACGGCCAGCGCGCCCACATCTTCCGCGACATGGGCCATGCCGTCAGCCACGAAAAGGAATGGCCGCTCGTGGCGGCCACCTTGCGCGACTGGCTGGACGAACTCAAGCCTTGACGTCGATGTTCTGACCGAGGTTGGGCGGATTGCTCGGCGGCTGCGGCAGGGCCTGCAGCAACTGCAGGGCGCTCTGTTCCTGAATATCCATGGCTTTCTTGAGCACCCGGATACCCACGGCATCGGCCACTTCCGCCTGGGACAAGGCCGTACTCAGACTGCCGATCGAGGTAACGTCCATCTTGCGCTCGCTCCGTTTAGGACACATTATTGGTACAGTGTAATCGAGGCAGCCGCAAGTTCAAGTTTCATGAGCGATTCCGAAAAAGACAACCAGCTTTCCAGTATCAGCGAGGCCATCCGCGCCAAGCGCGAGCGCAAGGGTTCCATGCTGCGTGACGACATAGCGGAGTTGGAAGCAGCGCTGATTGCCGACATCGAGAATTTCGACCTCGATGCCGCCGAACGTCGCGCCCGCCGTGAATACCTGGCCAATTCCGGTGCCGGGATGGTGGATGCCGAACTGGTCTTTCCGGAAATCGTGCCGCAGCGCCAGCCTGCCTCACCTCAGCCCGATGCACCCAAGCCGGGCGATACGTCGCCCGCGGCAACGCCCTTGCCGGAGATCGCCGGCGGCGGCCTGCTCGATCAGTTGCGCCGCCAGGCCGAAGCGCGGCAACGCGAAATGCACAGCGACATGGCCGAGCGCACAGCCACCAACGAAGCCATCGACCAGGCGCTGAAGCACGTCTTCTTTTTCCTGCACGAACTGGTGCAACAGCTGAATATCGTCAAGCCGGGCATTCCGCGCAATTATGCGTTGATCGAGCAATACGTTCTCAGCCAACTGGACTGGCAGGAAGGCTTTGCCGATTACCGGACACAGAGCCAGAGTGCCGGCGCGCTGGTCGAACTGGCAACCTTCTCCTACCACCTGAAAGGCTCGGGTTCGCTGCTCATCGAGCGCGACGGCGCGGCGGTCGAGCGCTTCCGCACCACCCTGTTCGATTTCGGCCTGCCGTTCACCTGCAAGGAATTCAAGAACGAGCGCCGCTACGTCGAGCGGGCCGAATTCGACATCAGCTGCGATGTCAGCGTCAGTGCCCGCTGGCGGGCCGATTTTGCCAAGGGCGTCATCATGCTCGAAACGCGCAATCTCGAACGCCTGGGCAGTGCGCTTTACACCCTGCGCCCTCAGGCCATCGACCAGGCCCTGCTCGACCATTTCGGCCACCTCGTGCTCGGCCAGCCCAACCGCTTCCGCGAACTGGCCAAACGCTGAACCTTCGGGGCGGCCTCTGCCCGTCCCTACAGCCGCCGGCTCTGGTCGCCGCTGGCAAAGCCGGTCAGCGGCTCGTCGATGCCGCGGCCGATGGCGATCACCTTGAACAGTTCGCCCATTTCATGCGGCATGAGCAGCGTATTGACCGCGCCGCTGGCCCGTATGTATTCCGGCGTGCCGTTGGGAATCCCGGCCAGCAGATCGAGGATGCCGCAATTGAGCAGGAACTGGCCCTGGCTGGTATAGCCGAGCAGATCAAGACCGGCGCCGTGCGCGGCGGCGATGACCGAGGTGAAATCGACATGCACCGTCACATCCTGCAGGCCCGGCAGATAGAAGGGATCGGGATGGGCATGGTGGCGGTAGTGGCACATCAGCGTGCCACGGCCGCGCTGCTGGTGATAGAACTCGCGGCGCGGAAAACCGTAGTCGATGAGAAGCAGGGCGCCCCGGTCGAGGCGGTGCCCCCATTCCGCCGCCCAGGCGCGCACGGCGAGGCTGATTTCACTCTCGAAGCCGGGCGGCAACTGGCATTGGGCACCAATTTCCCCGGCAGCCGCCAGCAACGCACCGCTCGCCGGACGCTCCGCCCAGGTAAAGCCACCCTGAGCGTCGAGAGAGACACCGCGCTCGACAATGCCCTCGTCGCGCCAGGCAACGATATGCGCCGGCATGGCATCGAGCAGTTCGTTGGCCACCACGGCACCGGAAAAACGTTCCGGCAGGCAATCCAGCCATTCGACGCGGGACAGCAAGTGGGGCGCTGCGGCGGCAATCGTCTGCTGTTGCCGCTGGCGCAGATCGGCCGACAGATCGAGTATGCAGTAGCGCTCGGGCAGGCTGCCCAGCCGCTCCAGTTCGAGCAGCAGGTCGGCCGCCAGGCGGCCGGAGCCGGCCCCCACTTCAAGTACCGCGGGGGACGAGGCGGCAAGCAGCGGTTTGACTTGCCTGGCCAGCGCCCGGCCGAACAGGGCAGATATTTCCGGAGCGGTGACAAAATCCCCGGCCGCACCAAACTTGCGTGCCCCAGCGGTGTAATAGCCAAGACCCGGCCGATACAGCACCTGTTCCATGAAGCGGGCAAACGACATCCAGCCACCGGCCGCTGCCACATCCTCGACGATGGCCTGCTGCAGGCGCTGGCTGTGGGCCAGCGCGTCGGGACTCGGAACAGGGAGATTATTCATTGCGGGCGCAAAAAGTGGCGATTTTACGACCAAGGGGAGGCCAGCGCCGTGTCGCCGCTGCTTTTTCCTGGACGATGGCGGCAAGGAAGCATCCCGGCGAATCGCTCCTGTCATCGATCGGCGATGGGAACTGACTGATTAAACGTCGAAAATCTCCTCACCCGGCAGTACGACACAGGGTAAACTCGCGAGTTTTCCGATCAGCAAGGCGGCCCGGCCGTCACCGACCATGACCAGTTCCAACACCCTGCAAAAACTCCGTAAATCGCTCGAGAGCCGTACCGGCAAGGCGATCATCGACTACAACATGATCGAGGACGGCGACACGGTGCTGGTCTGCGTTTCCGGCGGCAAGGACTCCTACACCCTGCTCGCCATGCTGATGGCGTTGCAGCAGCGCGCTCCGGTCAAGTTCAAGCTGATCGCGATGAATCTTGACCAGAAGCAGCCCGGCTTCCCGGCCGAGATCCTGCCCAATTACTTCAAGTCGATCGGTATCGAGCACCACATCATCGAGTCCGACACCTACTCCATCGTCAAGGACAAGATTCCCGAGGGCAAGACGACCTGCTCGCTGTGCTCCCGCCTGCGCCGCGGCATCATTTACCGCACTGCCAAGGAACTGGGCGCCAACAAGATCGCCCTTGGCCACCACCGCGACGACATGGTGCATACCTTGTTCCTGAACCTGCTGTTCGGCGGCAAGGTCAAGGCCATGCCGCCCAAGCTGGTCACCGACGACAAGTCGCACATCGTCATCCGCCCGCTGGCCTACTGCGCCGAGGCCGACATCGCCAAGTTCGCGCGCGGCATGGAATTTCCGATCATTCCCTGCAACCTGTGCGGTTCGCAGGAAAACATGCAGCGCCAGAAGATCCGCGAAATGATGCAGGATTGGGACAAGCGCTATCCGGGTCGCACCGAGTCGGTATTCACTGCCATGCAGAACGTCGTGCCATCCCACCTGGCCGACCTCGATCTGTTCGATTTCCGCGGCCTGACGCTCGATACGCCGGTCGACGAAGGGGACATCGCTTTCGACAGCCCGGAACTGCCAATGACCGGGACCATCCCGCTAAGCCTAAAGGCATAATGCGTAATGCTGCTGGCTCAGCATATAATCCTGTTCCAATAAATTTTTCACTTCTGGTCTTTGCCAGCCGATGAGCGCCACGCAACGTAGATTGACGGTCATGTTCGCCGATGTTTCCGGCAGCACAGCGCTTTTCGAAAAGCTGGGCGACCGGGAAGCCATGCACGCCGTCGAGCGCTGCCTGAAGCGGATGAACCGCTCGATCGACGGCTACAAGGGAAAGACCATCCAGATCGTCGGCGATGAATTGCTCGCTTCCTTCGAAAATGCCGAGGAAGCCTGCCAGGCGGCCATCGACATGCAACAGCGCATTGCCGACCTGCCGCCGGTCTCCGGCCTCAAGCTGACCATCCGCATCGGTCTCCACAGCGGCGTGGCGGCGGTCAGTGAGGGCAAGCTGGGTGGGCCGGCCGTTGCCACTGCAGCGCGTATCGCCGGGATCGCCCGGCGCGATCAGATCCTGTGCAGTTCCGAGCTGGTCGCCGAATTGCCGCAACCCGGCATCATCACCGTCGATGCCATGCCCAAACTGGGCACCGTGGCTGAAAACGGCGTCGAATTTTCCTTGTTCCAGATCCACTGGCCGAGCTACCAGGGCGGCTCATACCCGATGTCCTCCTTCGGGCCGCAAAGCCACCTGCCGGCCGACCGCCTGTGCATTCGTTACCGGGGCAAGGCCTTCCTGGTCGATGAGAAGACGCCGGTGCTGACGATCGGCCGCGACCTGGCCTGCAAGCTGGCGATCGATGACCGCAAGGCATCCCGCCAACACGCCCGGGTCGAACGGCGGAACGATGGTTTCTATCTGGTCGATACCAGTACCAATGGCACCTTCGTCACCCTGGCCGGGCGCCACGAACTGATGGTTCGCCGTAACGAAATGCAGCTCGACGGCAAGGGCAAGATCTGTTTCGGTGCCTCGGCAAACGATCCGCAATCCGATCTCGCGGATTTCGAGCACCTGTAAACGGCAATCGGCCATCCGCAGATGGCCGATACGGGCAAAACCCGGTTTTTACTTGGCAGCGGCGGCGTCAGCCGTACATTTCTTCATGAAGCTGTTCTTGGCGGCCCCGGCCAGCTTCTTGTCCTTTGCCTTGGCGGCACATGCCGCATTTTCCGGCAGTACACCGGCATCGGCCTGGCACTTCTTCATGAAGCTGTTCTTGGCAGCCCCGGCCAGCTTCTTTTCGGCGGCACGGGCTGCGCAGTCGTCAGCGGCATAAACGGCGCCGGTAGAGAAAGCGACGAGCAACAGAGCGATCAATTTCTTCATCGTGGATGTCCCCTTGGTTAAGTAGTACGCAAAAACACTATCAGCCATTCAGGCGTCATCGTCAAGCATCATGCGCTGCTGGCGATCCATGAAATCCTGCAGGCTGTCGATGCCACGGAACTGCAGGATAGTATTGCGCACGGCCGCTTCGAGCAGGACGGCCAGGTTGCGGCCGGCAGCCACCGGGATGACCACCTTGCGTACCGGTACGCCGAGCACCTCCTGGGTTTGCGCATCGAGCGGCAGACGCGGGGCATCGGCGGCAGCGGCTGTTTTCTGCAGGTGCACGATCAGCTTGAGCTTCATTTTCCGGCGCGAGGCGGTTTCGCCGAAAATGGTGCGGATATTGAGCAGGCCCAGGCCGCGCACCTCGAGAAAATCACGCAGCATGCCCGGGCAACGTCCCTCGATGGTGGTCGGTGCGATACGCGCCATTTCCACGACGTCGTCGGCAACCAGGCCGTGGCCGCGGGAAATCAGTTCCAGCGCCAGCTCCGATTTGCCGACACCGGAATCACCGGTAATCAGCACGCCCATGCCCAAGACATCCATGAAGACGCCGTGCATGCTGATCGTGTCAGCCAGACGGGCCGACAGATAAATTCGTATCAGGTCGATGACCGCAGAGCAGGGCTTGGGCGAGAAGATCAGCGGGGTGGCGCTCTGGGCGCATGCTTCGGCCACCATGGGCGGCGGGGTCAGGCCATCGGCGACGATGACGGCGGGCGGCTTGGCACTGAGCAGGTCGGCGAACATCTGCCCGAAGCGGCGTTCCCCGATGCGCATGGCCCAGTCGTATTCGGCCAGGCCGAGAACCTGAAGTCGCTCCGGGTGGATGATGTTGATGTGACCAACCAGGTCGGCGCCGTAGCTATTGGAGCCCTTGATCTCGATGCGCCGGTCGGCGTTCTGGCCGATATGCCAGTTGAGCAGCAGCTTTTCGCGATTGTCCTCGTAAAGCTGAACCAGGTTTACGTGGCGCACGCGGCTGACTCAGGCCTGAAAGAGGGCAAGCACCGCTGCCGGATCGCTGGCAGTCTGCAATTTCTCGCGGAAAGCCCGATCCGAGAAACGCTGGGCAAGCTCCGACAGGATCTGCAGGTGTTCCTCGGTCGCCTGTTCGGGAACGAGGAGAACGAAGAGCAGATCGACCGGACGGCCATCCGGCGAGTCGAAAGGCACCGGGGTCGCCAGACGCATGAAAGCACCGGCTGCCTGCTTGAGCCCCTTGATGCGGCCGTGCGGAATCGCCACGCCCTGGCCGAGACCGGTGGAGCCGAGCTTTTCGCGGGCGAAGAGGCTGTCAAAAATGGTGGAGCGGGCCAGACCGAGGCGCGTTTCGAAAAGAATTCCTGCCTGTTCGAAGACGCGTTTCTTGCTGCTGGCTTCCAGGTTCAACTGCACCTGGTCGACGCTCAGGAGATTGCTAAGAGGATTCATAGGAGTGGGCGAAACAAGGCCGCAGCCAGGGCTGCGGCCAGTCGGCGCTTATTCGGCGTCCTGCAGTCCGGGTTTTTCACCGCGGTGGTGATCCTGGACCTTCTGCTTGTATTTCTGAACCTGGCGGTCCAGCTTGTCGAACATCGTGTCGATGGCGGCATAGAGATCGTCGCCGGACTCTTCGACATGCATGTCCTTGCCCGGTACGTGAACGGTGACTTCAGCCTTCTGCTTCAGTTTTTCAACAGACAGAACCACGTTGACACCGGTCACTTTGTCGAAGTGACGGACAACCGGATCCAGCTTGTTTTCCACGTATTCGCGCAGGGCGGGGGTTACTTCGATGTGGTGACCACTGATCTGCAGATTCACTTTTTTCTCCTCTCTCTACAGGGTCTTGCGTAAATTGACCGGTGGGATGTTGAGCGACTCGCGGTATTTGGCTACCGTCCGTCGGGCAACGACAATTCCCTGCTGGCCTAGTATTTCGGATAATTGACTATCCGACAAGGGCTTCTTGCCATCCTCGGCTCCGACCAACTGCTTGATCAGGGCCCGGATGGCCGTAGCAGAACAAGCCCCACCGGTATCGGTGGCGACGTGGCTGCCAAAGAAGTATTTCAATTCAAAGATGCCACGCGGCGTCGCCATGTATTTCTGGCTGGTGACGCGCGACACGGTCGATTCGTGCAGGCCGAGGATATCGGCGATCTCGCGCAGGACCAGCGGCCGCATGGCAACTTCGCCGTGCTCGAAGAACTGGCGCTGGCGGTCGACAATGGCCTGGGTGACACGATGGATGGTATCGAAGCGCTGCTGGACGTTCTTGATCAGCCAGCGGGCTTCCTGCATCTGCGTCGTCATGTTGCCATTGCCGCGCCGCTGCTTGGACAGGATTTCGGCATACAGGCGGTTGATGCGCAGGCGGGGGTAAGCATCCGGATTGATGTAGGCCGTCCACTTGCCCTTGAGCTTCTTCACGATCACGTCAGGCGTGATGTAGCGGGCTTCGACCTGGGCATAACCGGCTGCCGGGCGCGGATTCAGGCTGGTGATCAGGCCCTGTGCCGCCTTGAGGTCTTCGTCATCGTATCCGGTAACCCGGCGCAGCTTGGCAAAGTCGCGGGCGGCCAGCAACTCCAGATGCTTGTCGACAATGAGCAGGGCGACATTGCGGTCATGCTCGTCGGGCAGGGCGCGCAGTTGCAGGCTCAGGCACTCCTGCAGGTTGCGGGCGCCGATGCCGGTCGGGTCGAAGTTCTGGATATGGCGGAGGGCGATTTCCAGCTCTTCCAGCTCGATTTCGTATTCCGGCGGCAGGGTTTCCCACAGTTCCTGCAGGGGGGCCGACAGGTAACCGTCGTCATCGAGTGCCTCGATCAGGAAACGGACCAGGCTGCGGTCACGCTCGGTCAGCTGTGTCATGCCCAATTGCCAGCCGAGATGCTCGCGCAGGCTGACCGTGGCAGCGTGGATGTCCTGCGCGTCGCTGTCGTCGTCATCGTCACGCCCGGCACCGGTAAACGTGCCGGCATCGGAAGTCCAGCGGTCGTCATCGACCTCGGAGGGCGAGGCGGGCGGCTCGCTGTCGCGCTCTTCACGCGGCTCGCGTTCCTCGCTGCCTTCGCTGCGGGTTTCCTCGTTGCGTGGCGAGTCGAACTGCTGCGCACCGGCAAAGGATTCGGGCGTGTCGTCCTCGCGCTCCAGCATCGGATTCTCGAGCAGATAGCGCTCGATTTCCTGCTGCATCTCGATGGTCGACAACTGCAACAGCTTGATGGATTGCTGCAGCTGCGGCGTCAGGGCCAGATGCTGGGAGAGTTTGAGTTGGAGTGCCGGCTTCATCGGTTCGATGGCTACTGGATTCGCTCAGAGCTTGAAATGCTCGCCGAGATAAACCCTGCGCACGCTTTCATTCTCCACGATTTCGGCCGGCCGTCCAGCCGCCAGCACGTTGCCGGCATTGATGATGTAGGCGTGATCGCAGATACCGAGCGTTTCGCGCACGTTGTGGTCGGTGATCAGCACGCCGATGCCGCGCTCCTTCAGGAAGCGGATGATCTTCTGGATTTCCAGCACGGCGATCGGGTCGACGCCGGCAAACGGCTCGTCGAGCAGGATGAAACGTGGATTGGTGGCCAGCGCCCGGGCGATTTCGACCCGTCGCCGCTCGCCGCCGGACAGGGCGGCGGCGTTGACGTGACGAACGTGGTCGACGTGCAGTTCCTTGAGCAGGCCCTCTAGGCGATCATTCAGCTCGGCCTCGGGCAGTTTCTGCAATTCGAGAACGGCACGGATGTTTTCCTCGACGTTCAGCTTGCGGAAGACCGAGGCTTCCTGCGGCAGGTAGGACAGGCCGAGCCGGGCCCGGGTATGCATCGGCTGGTGCGTCAGGCGGTTGTCGTCGATATAAACCTCGCCTGCATCAGCAGCGACCAGGCCGACGATCATGTAGAAGCAGGTCGTCTTGCCGGCACCGTTCGGGCCGAGCAGGCCGACGACCTCGCCCGACTTGACCTCGAAGGAGACGTCTTCGACCACCGTCCGCGCCTTGTAGCGCTTCTTCAGGTTGTTGGCGGAAAGCTTGGCGGCGGGTGTATTCATTGCTCGATACCGCGCAAGGCACGGCGGATGGCTTCGCTGGAAAAACCGCGATATTGCAGGAAACGCATCTGTTTCGCACGCTCTTCCGGCGTTTGTGCCGGCTGGCCGAACTTGCGCTGCCAGACCGCAAGGCAGCGCTCGGTCTCGTCGCCCCCCTCGGGCAGGGCGGCGGCGATGTCGTCGTCGCTCACGCCCTTCAAGCGCAATTCCTGCTTCAGGCGGGCATCGCCGTAGCGGCCGGCGCGCGCCGTCACGCGCTGGGTGGCGTAGCGATGATCGGAGAGGAGGCGTTCGCCTTGCAGGGTGTCGAGCACGCTAGCGAGTTCTTCTGCAGATTCGGCATGCGCGGCCAGCTTTTTTTGCAACTCGGCCCGGCTGTAATCCCGCCGGGT
>JAEUOE010000247.1 GCA_016790885.1 Dechloromonas sp.
ATCACCGCGCCGTGCCGGCCGACGTACTTGCGCCAGACATCCGGATGAGCCGCTTCGATGTCGATGCGTTTCTTGCAGCCGCCAAGCACGGCGGCCTTGTATTCGGCGCTCTGGCGGTCGAACAAGTTGGTGCACGGCATCGAGACGACGCGGGTGGCGATGCCGTCAGCCGCCAGCGCGGCCTGGGCGTCGAGCGCCAGCTTGATTTCGGAGCCGGTGGCGATGAAGGTAATCTGCGCCTCGCCGGTGCTCTCGGACAGCACGTAGCCGCCCCGGGCGATGTCTTCATCGCTGACATTGGTGGTGACGGTCGGCAGGTTCTGGCGCGACAGGGCGAGCAAACTGGGCCCGTTTTGGCGGTCGACCGCAGCAGCCCAGGCGATGGCCGTTTCGGTCGCATCGGCCGGGCGCCAGACATCGAGATTCGGGATGAGGCGCAGGCTGGGGATGTGCTCGACCGGCTGGTGCGTCGGGCCGTCCTCGCCAAGGCCGATGGAGTCGTGCGTATAGACCATGATCTGGCGCTGCTTCATCAACGCCGCCATGCGGATCGCGTTGCGCGCGTAGTCGGAGAAGACCAGGAAGGTCGCGGTGTAGGGCACCAGACCGCCGTGCAGCGCGATGCCGTTGGCGATGGCCGTCATGCCGAATTCGCGGACGCCGTAGTAACAGTAGTTGCCGCCCTCGGTGCGGGTGACGCCCTTGCTGCCCTTGACGAAGGTCAGGTTGGAACCGGCGAGGTCGGCCGAGCCGCCGAAGATTTCCGGCACTGCCGGGACCAGCGCGGCGATGGCGTTCTGCGAAGCCTTGCGGGTGGCGATGTTCTCGGCTTTTTCGCGGCAGGTGGCGATGTAGGCGGCCTTGGTCGCTGCCCAGTTGGCCGGCAGCTCGCCCTTGACGACGCGGCGCTCGAATTCGCCGGCCTCGGCCGGGAAGGCGGCACGGTAGGCGGCGAAGCGCTTGTCCCAGTTCTCCTGGAAGATGGCGCCGCGCGGCTTGCCGTTCCACGCCGCGTAGACGTCGTCGGGAATCTCGAACGGGGCGTGCGCCCAGCCGATGTGGGCGCGGGCGGCGGCAATTTCGTCCTTGCCGAGCGGGGCGCCATGCACGTCGTGGCTGCCCTGCTTGTTGGGGGCGCCCATACCGATGGTCGTTCGGCAGCAGATCAGGCTCGGCTTGTCGGTTACTGCCTTGGCGGCGAGCAGCGCCCGCTCGACAGCCTCGGCATCATGGCCGTCGATATCCGGGATGACGTGCCAGCCGTAGGACTCGAAGCGGCCCGGCGTGTGATCGGTAAACCAGCCTTCGACATGGCCGTCGATCGAGATGCGGTTGTCGTCCCAGAAGGCGATCAGCTTGCCGAGGCCGAGGGTGCCGGCCAGCGAGCAGGCTTCGTGCGAGACGCCTTCCATCAGGCAGCCGTCGCCGAGGAAGACGTAGGTGTGGTGATTGACGATCTCGTGGCCCGGCTTGTTGAACTCGGCGGCCAGCACCTTTTCAGCCAGCGCCATGCCGACCGCGTTGGTGATGCCCTGGCCGAGCGGGCCGGTCGTTGTTTCGACGCCTGGCGTGTGGCCGAACTCGGGGTGGCCGGCGGTGCGCGACTTGAGCTGGCGGAATTGCTTGAGATCGTCGATCGAAAGATCGTAGCCGGTCAGGTGGAGCAGGGCGTAGATCAGCATCGAGCCGTGGCCGTTCGATAGCACGAAACGGTCGCGGTCGGCCCACTGCGGATTGGCCGGATTGTGGCGCATGTGGCGACGCCACAGCACTTCGGCGATTTCCGCCATGCCCATCGGGGCACCGGGGTGTCCGGAGTTGGCCTGCTGGACGGCGTCCATGGCAAGGGCGCGGATGGCGCCGGTCAAGGGTGAAAACTTGGGAGTGTTGCTGACGCTCATGTCCGGAAATCCAGCCTGCTTAAAAGATGAAATTATCCGGCAAAAGCCCCGCGTTGGATAGGGTCGGCGGCCCGCCCATGCCACCGCCAGGGCGGGCGGCTGGCACGGCAGGCCCTGGTGGCCGGCTTAGCGGTAGCCGGTATCCTTGTCGTTGTGGATGACCCAGGTCAGATAGAAGTCGGTACCGAAACCGGCGTTCTGCGAGAAGATCAAGCGCCCCTTGCCCTTGTAGGCCATTTCCCAGCGCGCCCGGTCACTGCCGAAGTAGAACGGAATCCATGCCTTGCCGGTGATGTAGGCGCCCTGGTCGGTCGGTTGGCCGGCAAGGTCGATGGCCTGCTGGCGCGACATGCCGATGCGCAGCTTGGTGAAGGTCGTGCCGGCGGCCGGAACGCCGGTGATTTCACCTTCCCAGTCGCGCTCTCCCTTGACCATCGTGCCCTGGCCGGACTGCACCTGGGTAATGTCGGTCACCGGTTTGTTGCCGGAAATATCGTACTGGCCATGCATGATGCGGCCGTTGCGGGGTGCCGGGGTGGCCGGCGCGGCGGCAGGCGCCGTTGCTGTCGAGGCGGCCGGTTTGGCCGGTTCGCAATCGAGCGGCTTGACCTCCGTCTTGCTCTTGGCCTTGGTCTTGGCAGTTTTTTTCTTGGTTGCCGGCTGCTCCGGCGGGCAGACCGGCTTGGCGGCCGGGGCTGGCTCCGGCGCCGTCGTCGCAGCAGCGGTTGGCGCCGGAGCCGGCTCCTCCGGTTTGGTTTCGTTGCTCTTGCAGCCGCTGATCAGGGCACCGGCCGCGAACAGGAGGGCGAGGGTGAGCTTGGGCATCGCAATCATCCTATGACGTTGGGGACCTGCGACTTTAGCAGGTCAGGCGGCGTGATAGCCAGTGACACGCTCAACCTCGTTCTTCGAGCCGAGGATGACGGGCACGCGCTGGTGCAGGCTGTCCGGCTGGATGGCGAGGATGCGCTGGCGGCCGGTTGTCGCAGCCCCGCCGGCCTGCTCGACCAGGAAGGCCATCGGGTTGGCTTCGTACATCAGGCGCAGCTTGCCGCCCTTGTCCTGCATTTTGCTGTCGAGCGGATACATGAAGATGCCGCCGCGGGTCATGATGCGATGCACATCGGCCACCATCGACGCCACCCAGCGCATGTTGTAGTCCTTGCCGAGCGGGCCTTCCCTGCCGGCCTGCATTTCGGCGACGTAGCGCTGGACCGGTGCTTCCCAGAAGCGCTGGTTCGACATGTTGATGGCGAATTCCCGGGTCTCGGCCGGGATGCGCACGTTCTCCTGGGTCAGCACGAACTGCCCCTGTTCGCGATCCAGCGTGAACACGACGACGCCGTCGCCGACGGTCAGCACGAGCAGCGTGGTCGGGCCGTAGACCGCGTAGCCGGCGGCAACCTGCGCCGTGCCTGGCTGCAGGAAGGCCTGTTCGGCCGCTTGCGGGGTGCTCAGGTCGGCGCCTTCCGGACACTTCAGTACCGAGAAGATGGTGCCGATCGACACATTGACGTCGATGTTCGACGAACCGTCGAGCGGGTCGAAGGTGAGCAGGTATTCACCCTTCGGGAAGCGGTGCGGCACCAGGTGTGGCAGGTCCATTTCCTCGGAGGCCATGGCGGCGAGATGGCCGCCCCATTCGTTGGCGTCGAGCAGGATGTCGTTGGACAGCACGTCGAGCTTCTTTTGCGCCTCGCCCTGCACGTTGTCGCTGCCAGCCTCGCCGAGCACCCCGCCTTCGCCGCCCAGGGCGCCCTTGCCGATGGCGATGGAAATGGCCTGGCAGGCGCGGGAGACGATTTCGATCAGTAACTTCAGGTCGCCGGTGATGGCGCCCTTGGTGCGTTGCTCTTCGGTGAGGTAGCGAGCCAGCGTGCGCTGCTGTGCCATGTGAACTCCTGCGTCGATGACAAAGGAGCGATTTTACTCTGCGGCGTGGCGGGCGTGCAGGAAGGCGAAGGCGGTGGCGCTGTTGAGCGGCTTGCTGAACAGGTAGCCCTGGACCTCGTCGCAGCCGTTGCTGCGCAGCAATTCGAGCTGGTCCTCGGTTTCGACCCCCTCGGCGATGACCTTGAGGCCGAGCGAGTGGGCCAGGGCGATGGTGCCGAAGGCGATGGCGCGGTCGTTGAGGTCGTGCTCGATGTCGGCAACGAAGGAGCGGTCGATCTTCAGGTGATCGATGGGGAAGAGCTTGAGGTAGGCCAGCGAGGAATAGCCGGTGCCGAAGTCGTCGATGGCCAGCGTGACGCCCATGCGGCCCAGGCGTTCGAGAATGTGGATGGCTTCCTGCGGGTTTTCCATCACCGAGCTTTCGGTGATTTCCAGTTCGAGCAATTCGGGCGGCAGGCCCGAGGTGGTCAGCGCGTTGGCGACGGTTTCGCAGAAATCGCGCCGGCGCAACTGGCGGGCCGACACGTTGACCGCGATGCGCAAGGGCTTGAGGCCGGCATGGATCCAGCGGGCCATTTCGACGCAGGCGGTGGTCAGAACCCAGTCGCCGATTTCGACGATCAGGCCGGTTTCCTCGGCGACCGGAATGAAGCGGGCTGGCGAGATCGTGCCGTCGGTCGGGTGATACCAGCGGACCAGGGCTTCGACCCCGGTCGGTGTACCATCCCGGCCACTGAACTGGGGCTGGAAGTCGAGGCTCAGTTCGTTACGGGCGATGGCATGGCGCAGCTTGCGCTCGATATTCAGTCGTTCGGCTGCCGACTGGTTCATGTCCGCAGCGAAGAACTGGTAATTGTTCCGGCCGGCGGCCTTGGCGTGGTACATCGCCGTGTCGGCATTTTTCAGGATGGTATCGCCGTCGGTGCCGTCATCCGGGAAGATGCTGATGCCGATCGACGGGCTGGTGTGCAGTTCGTGGCCATTGGCCTCGATCGGTGTCGAGAGGGCGGCGGTGACCTTGCTGGCGATCGTGGCGGCGTCGGCCGGCGTCGAAATGGCGGGCAGGATGATGACGAACTCGTCGCCGCCCAGGCGGGCAACGAAGTCGGTTTCCCGCACCAGGTTCGACAGCCGGCAGGCCACCTCGCGCAGCATCTCGTCGCCGACCTGGTGGCCCAAGGTGTCGTTGATCATCTTGAAGCGGTCGAGATCGAGGAACATCATCGCCACCTTCCAGTGGTAGCGACGGGCGTCGGGCAGCAGCTGGGCGAGGCGCAACAACAAGGCCATGCGGTTGGGCAGGCCGGTCAGTGCATCGGTCTGCGCGATGTGGCGCATGCGGTCCTCGGCCTGCTTGCGCTCGGTGATGTCGGCCAGGATCCACACGTAGTGGGCCGGCATGCCGCTCTGCGGGTCATCGACCCGGTTGATCCGGGTGCCGGCCGGGAAGTCGTCGCCGTTCTTCTGGGTGACGGCCAGTTCGCCGTTCCAGGTGCCGCGCAGTGCCAGTTGATCGGACATTTCCTTGGCCGATTGGCCCTCTTCAAACTCGATCAGGGCGAAGACGGTTTGCCCGGTCAGTTCGCACGCGTCGTAGCCGGTCATCTGGGTGGTGGCCGGGTTGATCGACAGAATGCGGTGCGCCTCGTCGGTGAAGATGATGCCGGCCGGCGAATGGCTGTAGACCTTCTGGGCCAGTTGCTCGCGCTCGGCGCTGTGGCGACGTTCAGTCACGTTGGTGTAGACCGTCACGAAACCACCATCGGGGAGTGGCACGCCACGGACTTCGAGCGTCTGACCGTTCGGCCGGGTGCGTTCGAAATAGTGGCGCGTCGGCGTGGCGATGCGCTGCATCAGTGTGCGGGTGATCTGCTCCGGGTCGCCCGGTCCGTACTCGCCGCGTTCGGCATTGAAGCGGAACATGCTTTCGATCGTGGCGCCGGGTTGTACCAGTTCGTCCGGGAAGTCGAGCAGACGCCCGAATTCGCTATTGCACAGCTCAAGCGCCCCGTCCCGGTTGAACAGGCTGACGGCGCTGGGAATGCTCTCCAGGATGGTCTGCAACTGGTCGTGCTGCTTGCGCAACCGCGTTTCGACTGCCTTGCGCTCGGTGATGTCGGTATAGGTGGTGATGAAGCCGACGACATGGTCGCCAATATGCAGCGGCTCGCCCTGGACCAGGTGCGTGGCCCCGTTCGGTCGGGTGCGCTCGAAGCGATGAGGCTGGAACTGGCGGGCCAGGCCGGTGATGCGCTGGACATGCGATTCGACGTCGCCCGGGCCATATTCGCCGCGGGCGGCGGGGATGCGGATCAGGTCCGAGAAAGGCACGCCTTCATAGACGGCCGAGTTCGGCAGGCCAAGAACGTCGATGAAGCCCTGGTTCCAGACGCGCAGACGCAGCCCTTCGTCGAACACGCTGATGCCTTGCGGCATGCTCGAGACGACCGCCTGCAGATAAGTCAGCTGGCGCTGAATATCGCTGGGCGATGGCGGCGGGGCATCCGTTGACATGGTTTTGGTCAGGTGAAGCAGGGGTGGGCAATACGTAATGATAGCCGAGCCCACCGGCGACGGCCATCACGGAAGATGCTTTTTATAAATTTAGCAGATGTTGCTAGATGTGCCATTTGATGGAGCAGCCGATGGAGGCCTGTTGTTCGCGCGGGCCCTGGCCGGTGCGGGCAATCATCGTCATGGCCTCGAACAGTTCGCGCCGGGCGTCCGCCGGGCCTGGATTGAGGCCGGACGCATCGAGCCGGCCCCGGTACTGGAGTTGCAGTTGGGCGTTGTAGCCGAAGAAGTCGGGCGTGCACACCGCCCCGTAGGCTTTGGCCACCGCCTGCGTCGCGTCGTGGAGGTAAGGAAAGGGGAAGGCCAGTTCCTCAGCCCAGCGCTGCATGTTGGCCGGGGCATCGTCCGGATAGGCGGCGATATCGTTGCTCATGATCGCCACGCAGCCGATGCCGTGTTCGGCCAGTTCCCGGCAGTCCCGGATCAGGCGGTCGATGATCGCCTTGACGAAAGGGCAGTGATTGCAGATGAACATGACCAGCAACCCCTTTTCCCCTCGGCAGCTGTCCAGGGTGTGGTGCTGGCCATCGGTGCCGGGCAGGTCGAAGGCGATCGCCGGTCGGCCGAAATCGCAGACGGGCGGGTTCAAGGCGACCATGGTTCTCCCCTCCAATACGCATTTCGCCCATAATAGCACCGATGAATTTGCCCCGTTTTTATTGCCGTGAGGCGCTCTCGCCGGGAGCGCATGTCGAATTGCCCGAGCCGGTGGCGCGCCATGCGGTGCGCGTGTTGCGCCTGCCGCCGGGGGCGCCGATGATCCTCTTCGACGGCCGTGGCGGTCAGTATCTGGCCCACATCGAGCGCATCGAGCGCGACCGGGTCTACGCCGAGTTGGCCGGCTGGCAGGATGTGGAATGCGAGTCGCCCTTGTCGATCACACTGGTTCAGGCGCTGCAGGCTGGTGACAAGATGGATTTCACCATTCAAAAGGCGGTCGAGCTCGGCGTGCGCGACTTCGTGCCGGTCGAGAGCCGGCGCAGCGTACTGCGCCTGGCCGGTGAGCGTGCTGCCAAGCGCGTGGCGCACTGGCAGGGTGTGGTGGCTTCGGCTTGCGAACAGTGCGGGCGCAATCAGGTGCCGCTGGTGGCGCCGGTCGAGCGGCTGGAAAACTGGCTGGCCAGGCCGGTTGCCGAGGGGACGCTGCGCCTGATGCTGGCACCCGATGCCGAGATGAGTTTTGCTTCGATCCGGCCGACGGGGCCGGTGCAATTGTTGATCGGTGCCGAAGGGGGGCTCGATCCGCAGGAGATGATTGCTGCGCAGCAGGCTGGATTTCAGGCCGTGCGCATGGGGCCGCGCGTGTTGCGCACGGAAACCGCAGGTTTGGCCGCCCTGGCGGTCATGCAGGCGATGTGGGGTGATTTCAGGGGGGAGTAGTCATGTTTGAATCGGCGGAACTGGGCCACAAGGTCGACAAGGAAACCTTCAAGCGCGAGGTGCCGAAGTTGCGCGCCGAGCTGCTCGATGTGCAGTACGACATGCTGGAAAAGAAGGAATTTCCGGTGGTCATCCTGATCTCCGGCGTAGACGGCAGCGGCAAGGGGGAGACGATCAATCTGCTCTATTCGTGGATGGATCCGCGCCATATCTCGACCCTGGCCTTTTCGGCGCCGAGCGACGAGGAAACCTCCCGTCCCTACATGTGGCGCTACTGGCGCGCCCTGCCGCCCAAGGGCAAGGTCGGCATCTTTGCCGGTTCGTGGTATTCGCAGCCGATCACCGACCGCATCAACGGCCATCTGCGGCGTTCCGATCTCGATGGGCGGCTGGAGGATATCAACCGTTTCGAGACCATGCTGGTCAACGAAGGGGCGCTGGTCCTGAAATTCTGGTTCCACCTTTCCAAGGACGGACAGAAGGCTCGCCTGAAGGCGCTGGAAAAGGATCCGCGTACGGCGTGGCGCGTGACCAAGGAAAGCTACGACCGCCTGAAAACCTACAACCGGCTGCAGCAAGTGGCCGGCCATGTGCTGCGCGTGACCAACACGGCCCATGCGCCGTGGATCATCATCGAAGGTACCGACGACGAGTACCGCTCGCTGACCGTCGGCCGTATCGTGCTCGACGCGATGAAGCGCCGCCTGAACCAGGAGGGCCTGCAGCACGTGCCGGTGGCGCCGCCCATCGTGCATCCGATCGACAAGAAGAACGTGCTCAGCGAACTCGACCTGACCCAGAATCTGGCCAAGAAGACCTATGAAACACAGCTGGCCAAGTACCAGGCCCGTCTGTCGGACCTAGTGCGCGATCCGCGCTTCGTCGGCAAGCGTTCGCTGGTCCTCGTTTTCGAAGGGGCCGATGCGGCAGGCAAGGGCGGCAGCATCCGTCGCGTCGGGGCAGCGATGGACGCCCGGCAGTACCAGATCGTGCCGATTGCCGCACCGACCGAGGAGGAGCGTGCCCAGCCCTACCTGTGGCGGTTCTGGCGGCACCTGCCGCGCACCGGGCGGGCGGCGATTTTCGACCGTTCGTGGTACGGCCGCGTGCTCGTCGAGCGGGTCGAAGGCTTCTGTGCCGAAGCCGACTGGCTGCGCGCCTATGCCGAGATCAATGATTTCGAACACCAGCTGTCCGACGCCGGCGCCATCGTCATCAAGTTCTGGCTGCAGATCAGCGCCGACGAGCAGCTGCGTCGTTTCAAGGAGCGCCAGGACACCGAGTTCAAGCGCTTCAAGATCACCGAGGAAGACTGGCGCAACCGCGAGAAATGGGACGATTACGTCAATGCCGTGTGTGACATGGTGGACCGTACCTCGACCGGCCTGGCACCGTGGACCCTGGTCGAAGCCAACGACAAGAACTTCGCCCGGGTTAAAGTGCTGAAAACCATTTGCGAGCGCCTGGAAGCGGCGTTGAAGGACGAAGACGGGAAAACCATCGAAAAATGAGCGATACCCCTTACGACGAGCATTTCGTCTCCTGGTTCCGGGCGGTTACGCCCTACATCAACGCCTTCCGTGGCAAGACCTTCGTCATCGCCTTCGGCGGCAAGGCGGTGGAGAGCGAGTTCGCCAAGACGCTGGCCTACGACGTGAACCTGCTGGTCAGCCTGGGCATCCGCCTGGTGCTGGTGCATGGCGCCCGGCCGCAGATCGAGGAAGAGCTGCGCGAGAAAAACCTGGAGTCGATCTACCACCGCGGCTACCGGGTGACCGATGCGGCGGCGCTCGACTGCGTGCTCGATGCCGTGGGCAGCGTTTATCTGGAAATCGAGGCCCTGCTGTCGCAAGGCCTGCCCAATACGCCCATGGCAAACAGCCGGATTCGCGTCATTGGCGGCAACTTCATTACCGGTCAGCCGATCGGTGTGCTCGATGGCATCGACATGCATTACGCCGGCAAGGTGCGCAAGGTTGACGCCGAGGGCATCAATGCCCAGCTTGGCCTCGGCAACATCGTGCTGCTTAACTGCGAAGGCCCGTCGCCGACCGGCGAAATCTTCAACCTGCAGATGGAAGAAGCCGCCGAAGCGGTGGCGGCAGCGATCAGGGCCGACAAACTGGTCTATCTGACCGACAGCAAGGGCGTCACCGACCAGAGCGGCGAACTGCTCGATGCGATGACTGCCGACGAGGCGTCGCAGCTGTTGCGCGATGCCGACTGGCTGAGTGCCGACATCCGGCGCTACCTGCCGTGCGCCGTGCGGGCCAGCCGCGTTGGCGTCGGCCGGGTGCATCTGATCAGTTTCGAGCAGGACGGTGCGCTGTTGCGCGAGTTGTTCACCCACGATGGCGTCGGTACCGTGGTGACGCGCGAATCGCTGGAAAATATCCGTGAAGCCAAGCCGGACGACATCGCCGCACTGATCGCACTGATCGAGCCGATGGAGCAGGACGGCATTCTGGTGCATCGGCCGCGCGAACTGCTGGAGCGCGAAATCGATCATTTCTCCATCATGCTGCACGACGGCATCATCGTCGGCTGCGCGGCGCTCTATCCGCATTCCGAGGAACAAGCCGAACTGGCCTGCCTGGCGGTCGGTCCCGAGCATCGCGAATGGGGCTACGGCGAACAACTGATGAAGCGCATCGAAAAGCGCGCCCGCAAGACCGGCATCAAGCGCCTCTTCGTCCTCACTACCCGCACCGAACACTGGTTCGTCGAGCGCGGCTTCAAGCTCGGCACCGTCGACGACCTGCCGGCGGCGAAGAAGGAGATGTACAACTACCAGCGGCGATCCAAGGTGCTGTTCAAAACTCTTTGAGATTGTTTCAGGGCGTTTCAGGACGACGCCAAAACCGACAGAAGCCCCGGATTTTCCGGGGTTTTTTGTTTATACACGTTGCGTAACGTTTCGGGGCAGCGCACAATAAACGGGTAGCTAAATGGGTTGCCATTGTGTGGCATCCCGTTCATTTGGGTTGCTACGGAGATTTTGGGTTGCTAGGCGGGGTTCTGTATGGGGAAGCTGACAGATAGGCAGTTGCAGAATTGGATTGCAGCAGGCGCGCCGATTCACGGCAGGTCGGACGGATATGGACTGACGTTCACTTTGTCCCGAGCCGGGACGGCCGCTTGGGTGCTGCGCTACCGGATTGCCGGGCGCAAAAAGGAATTGACCCTGGGGCGCTACCCTGAATTGAGCTTGGCGGCTGCACGCCGGGAAGCATTGGCGCAGCGGGAGCGGATTGTTTTTGGCGTCGACGTTGCGGCCATTAAGGCGGCGTCAAGAAGGGAAAAAGGGTTGATCTATGAAATCGCCACTCTTGAAAGCGAATTGCAAGGCCACGAGCTGGCAATCGAGGCAATCCGCGCCCGGCTAATGGCGGCCCGCCGGGAGTTGGGCAGGAAAATGAAAGGGGATGAATCATGGGAAAGCTGACAGACGTAGAACTGCGGAACTGCATCAAGGCTGGGCAGCCGGTAAACAAGACGGACGGGGACGGCCTGACCTTTACCCTTTCCGCCAAGGGAACGGCAGCGTGGACGTTGCGCTTTCGGATTGGCGGGCGGCGCAAGGAACTGACCTTGGGGCGCTACCCTGATATGAGCATTGCCAAGGCCAGGGAGCTGGCAGCCGAAAAGCGGGTAGCAGTTAGTCAGGGCGTCGACGTTGCTCAGGAAAAGCAGACCCGGAAAGAATCGGCCAAGCTGGCGGCAACGCTGGCCAAGGTCGGGACAGTCAAGGCACTGTATGAGGAATTCTACGAACGGCAGATAGCCGAGCGCCGAAAGCATCCGGAACAGGTTGCCGGGGTGTTTGCGCTGCACATATTGCCGAGGCTGGGCAACAAGCAAGTAGAGGACGTGAAGCCGGCCGATATTGACGCCATGTTGCGCCCCCTGACGGATCGCGGGGTATTCCAGACGGCAGCAAAGGCGCTGCAACTGAGCAAGGCGCTTTTTTCCTATGCCATGAAGCGCCATATCATCATTTCCAACCCGGCCGCCCCCTTCAACTGGACAGATATTGGCGGCGAAACGGGGCCGCGTAGTCGGGTGCTTTCAAAGGGCGAGCTGGTCAAGTTCTTCAAGGCCATGCGGGACACGCCGAATTTTCCGGCTTACTCGGCTGCTGCCCTGAAGCTGTTGCTTGCCCTAGGGGTTCGCAAAATGGAATTGCTTACGGCAACCTGGGACCAATTCGACCTGAAGGCCGGGGAGTGGCATTTACCGGCAGACCAGACCAAGACCGAAAGCGCGATTCGCATTCCCTTGTCGCCCTGGGTTATCCGGATTCTTGAAGATCAGCGAACCAGGCAGCAAAGGAACAACCCCTATCTATTCCCGGTTCAGCGTATCGCCCCCGGCAAGATAACCCGGTACATGGGGGAAACAACCCTGAATCACGCGCTCTACATGATGCAGTCAGACATTGACCCATTCACCGTCCATGATTTGCGCCGTACCGCTCGCACCCATCTGGCAGCCCTGGGGGTTGCCCCGCACATTGCCGAGATGTGCCTTAACCACAAGATCAAGGGAATCGAGGCGGTCTATAACGTCCATGATTATTTTGCCGAGCGCCGGGCCGCGCTGTTTGCCCTCTCTGACCTGCTAGCCGAGTGCGAAAAAGGGGATGCAAAAAAGATTGTTCCTATCCGCCAGCAACGGGGGCGCAAGGCATGAAAAACGCGGCTTTTTCTTCCTACCCCTACCAAAATACGCCGGGACAACCGGGACAACCGGGACAAACGCCGGAAAGCCTTGCCAATAGGGCATCTTGCAAGTTCTATTTGAATATTTGCACCGGGACACAGCCGGGACAAGCCGGGACACTTCGTTATCAGGACGTTTCAGGCCGTGCGAAAGGCCGCGCAAGGGTACTGCCGGAACCCACCCCAAGCGGCCGGCGCGATGATGAAATGAAGGGGTAAAACCATGCCGAAAACTGCCCGCGAACCGGCCCTGAAGCCAGCCAAAAAGCCGCCCCCGGCTGTCCCGCCGAAATCGACCTTTGAGGGAGTGCAGCATACGTTCAAGGCGAGCAAAACGCCCGCCCCCGACTATCCGCCGGCCGGCCCGCTTGGCGACCTGATGGCAGCCGAGGCCATGCTTGATCTGCTGCGCCTGGCGGTAGAAAAGGATTTTGCCGGCGATTACCTGGAATGCAAGCAGGAATCGGCCGCCGTAGCTGCCGGCCATGCCCTGCGCCTTGTGCATCGCGCCCGGCTGGCCTATGCCGAGGCGCTGGCCTGTGGCCTGAGCGGCGGCGCGGCCGGTTGAAATCGCCCCGTGGCTTGCCTTTCTGTTTTGTAAAGTGTAGATTTACAGCATGATTCTATCGTTTCGCCACAAGGGATTAGAGGCGTTTTTCCTTTCGGGGAGCGTGGCAGGTATCCAGCCGATACACGCCAAGCGACTACGGGAGCAACTAACCGCCCTTAACGCGGCAACGAGTCCCGCCGATTTGGCACGCCCCGCCTGGCGGCTGCACGGCCTGACAGGGAACCGGCAAGGCTTCCTGTCCCTGACTGTGCAAGCCAATTGGCGCTTGGTGTTCCGATTTGACGGGGCAAACGTGGAACTGTTGGAATATCTCGATTACCACTGAGGGCAGACTATGGACATGCACGACCCCGCACACCCCGGCGAAGTTTTGGCCGGCTGGATTGATGACCTTGGCCTGAGCGTTACCGCTTTCGCCAAGCATTTGGGCATTTCCAGAATCATGCTGTCCCGGATTCTCAACGGACACGCGGCCGTTACTGCCGACATGGATTTGCGGCTATCCGAGGCCCTGGGGACTAGCCCCGGCTTTTGGTTGCAGATGCAGACCCAGCGGGATTTGTGGCAAGCCCGCCAGCGGGCAAGCGAGCGCCCGCACGTTGAACGGCTGGCGGCCTGAAGGAGCAAACCATGAAACTACAAAAAGCCTTTTCCAGCCGGGGCGCTGATATGGGCAGGGTTGCCAAGCCCGGCCCGGCTGATCTGCCCTATAAATTCCACCTGCAACGATTAAAGATTGATGCCGGCGGCTATGACCAGGGCGGGGCCTATTGGGGCCTTGGCGCGCCTCTGTTCTGGGCTTGCGACGAATCAACCCATTCCGCCCCGGTGGAAATGTTCCTGCGAGCGGTCGACCGGGAAGCGGTCAAGGCCAAGATTCGGGAGAGTTACCCGGCGGCGCGGTTTTATCGCTGAGGCCGGGTAATGCTTGCCAGAAAGAAAAACCCTTTGGCTGCTGAAATATCCTTGATTGGAGAAGGCGGATCTCCTGAGATTTTTATTGGGCTGGCGGATTTCAGGGTTCTTCATCAAGAATCTGGTTTGATTTCTGGGGCGCTGCTTGATCGCGCGGGAAAGCGGATAGGCAAAGTGGAAATAGACGGCTTCCCTCTTGGAGAATTGTCTATTCCAAAAGGAGCCGGGCGGCCCCACTCTGGTGATAAGCACCTGGCGGTAATGCTGGCGTGGGCGCAGACGGTTGGAGAGCTTGGCGGAAAGCGAAAGGCAGGCGCAGCAGACAAGGAAACTGCAAAACGGTTCGCTTATCTGACTAAAGATGGCGAAGCAAATGGAAAAACGGTCCGAGACATTCGCGCCAAGCAAGCGAAAAAACACGGGATTGATCTGGATCGCGATATAGCGCATGTCATTGACAACGCAGCGTCAGGCAAAGGCCCCCCTGCCTGTTCTATCTTTATCGAAAAGCCAACAATTTACGACACACCTGGCGGCGGGCTGGAAATTCTCGGGGCAACGGCAATCGCCTGGGCACAAGAAATGGGCGCGCGTGTAGCCCGCCTTCCTAGCATTCGTATAACTATTGACGAGTTCCAGCCGGGCGAAGGAATGACTGCTTGGAAGTCATCAAGGGGGCCTAAAATTATTTCGATTATTCGGCCCGGCCGATAATGTTTTGAGCCGTTACGCGCGGTAAGCCAAGCGGTTGAAATGGCGACAACCTGCAATAACAGGTTGTTTCAGGCAATAGCGCCTGAATCCTTTTCAAAAGGATCGCCAGATGCAAAACCCCACGATGCCCGCCCCGGCAACGGTTTCGGCCCTTGAAAAAGTCCCGCACGCGGCCAAGCGTATGGGCATTTCCACCTGTCAGGCATACCGCGAAATCAAATCCGGTCGCCTTGGCCCGCTGGTCAAACTTGGCGAGCGAGCAAGCGCCCTGCCAAGCACTGCCGTTGACTCTTGGATTCAATCGAAAATCGACGCTGCTAACGGGGTGTCGAAATGAGCGCCCGCGTAGGTTTCACCGCCAGCGATGCCGAGCGCCAAGCAGCCGATTCAGCGGCCAATTACTTGAACCGGGCGCTGCGGATATTGGCCGAAAGGCTGTATTTCGAAAAAGTCCTGGAACGCGACCCGGTAGGGTTTGCGGAGCGCTTCGCCCCCTTGCTTGTTGCCTTGATTGAAGTTCAGGCCCGTGAATATCAAAGCTGGGTGCTGTTTGAACGCCTTGGGGCATTGAACGGAACATTGCAGGCCGCTTCTGATGATTTGGCCGGCTGCCTGGATCAAACCAGGGGGCGGCCATGATGGACGGCATGTTTTCCCTGTTGCATGGCCTTGGCCAGATGTTCCTGCCGGGCTTCGCTCCCCCGCCAGATGCGGCTTTTCAGACGGACAATCCCCGCGAAATCCGGATGATTCAGGCCCTCGCAGCCGGCCCCCGTACCCGCGAGGAACTGGACCGGATTGCCGGCGCTTCCAATGCTCCCGACGCCATCGCGGCAATGCGGCGGAGAGGTTTGGATATTCCCTCCTGCCGTGAGCCGGTTCGTGATTGTGACGGCGAAATCGTGCAGCGCGGCCGCTATCGTTTCAGTGATGCGGACAAGCGGCGCACCCGGTCAATATGGGAGGTGATCCAGCATGGCGAGTAGTTATATTCAGCGTGTTGCAGCGGCCGCCCTGGCCGATTTCGATGGCGCTATGTCTGTGCTTGGCCTGGCTGGCGGCAAGAATCAGGGGCGTGAATACCTGCCTTTGAACCCCAAGCGCAGCGACCACAAGCCGGGTTCGTTCACCATCAACCGGGACAGCGGCGCGTGGTCCGACTTCGCAACGGGTGACAAGGGCGGCGATTTGGTCGCCCTGGCGGCCTATGTCTGGGACTGTCGGCAAGGCGAAGCGGCCGAACGCCTGGGGGCGCAGTACGGAATAGCCAAGCCAAACGCACAGGAACAACGCCAGCCGGGCGAACGGCAAGCCGCCAATAGAACGACGCAGGCGAGTACCGAAAAGCAAGCGGCAGCCGACGCGGTGTGTTTGATGCCTATTCCCGACGATGCACCGCCCCCGCCGGTTGCCCATTCTCGGCATGGCAAGCCGGCCGGCCGCTGGGCATACCGGGATGCGGCGGGCGTGGTGTGCTTCTATCACGACCGATACGAACCCAAGGGCGAGCGCAAGCAGTTTGCCCCGCTCTCCCTGTGGCGTTTTCCTGATGGCCGGCTGGCCTGGCAATTCAAGGCCCCGGCCGCGCCGCGCCCGCTGCTTGGCTTGCCGGAACTGGCGGCGGCTGAAGCTGGCTGCCCGGTGGTAATCGTTGAAGGCGAAAAGGCCCGCGATGCAGCGGCGGTGCTGTTTGACGGCCAGCCGGTGATTACCTGGCAGGGCGGCGCGCAAGCCGTGAGCAAGGCGGATTGGTCGCCCCTGGCGGGCCGTGAATGCTGGCTTTGGCCCGATAACGACCCGGCCGGCGAAAAGGCAATGCGGGACGTTGCGGCCGCGCTGGCTGCGGTGAAGGCTGAAAAAATTGCGGTTTTCAAGCTGGAAGCCTTCGCCCGCCGGGCAATCGAGGCGAACGGGGCGGCGGCCTTGGGTGATGCCGACCCCCTGGCCGATGGTGACGACGCCGCCGATTTGCTGGCAAGGGGTTGGACGGCCGCCCATGCGGCGCTGCTGATGCAAAACCCGGATACGCTGCGCCTCTTGGAGCCGGCCGCCGGCAAGGCAGAGGCGAGCAAGGCCAGCGAGGCCCCGACAACCGGCCGTTTTCAGTTGGACGCCAAGGGCGTTTGGCTGATCGAAACCGACCGCGCGCCGCGCTGGGTCTGCGCCCCCGTGGAGCCGGTGGCGATGGTGCGGGACCCCAAGAATTCCGGCTGGGGCTTGCTGGTCGAGTTCTTCGACCCCGACAAAACCTTGCACCGTGTCATTGTCCCGGCCGCGTTGTTTCGCGGGGATGGTGCCGAGGTTGCCGGGCTACTGCTTGACCAGGGTTTGCGGATCGCACCGCGCGGCCGGCCGGCGCTGGTCGAGTTCCTGCAAACGGCTAGCCCCAAGGGCCGCGCCCGCGTAACCCAGCGGACAGGCTGGCACGATGCAGGCCCCGAGGGGGCGGCTTTCGTTCTGCCGGGCGGTGCAATTGGGCCAAATGCCGGGGCATGGATATACGAAAGCGAGGGCGGTGCGCCAAGCACGTTTGCCTTGCGGGACAACCTGAAATATTGGCGGGCAGAGGTGGCGAGCCTGTGCAGCGGCAATACCCGGCTGTTGTTCGCAGTATCGGTGTGCTTTGCCGCGCCCATGCTGTACCTGATAGGCGGGGAGTCCGGCGGCTTTCACTTTCGCAGCAATTCCAGCGACGGCAAGACGACCGCGCTACGGGTTGCCGCTTCCGTATGCGGCGGGGCTGATTTCATGCAACGCTGGCGGGCTACATCAAACGGCCTGGAAGCCTTGGCGAGCGCCCATTGCGACGCGCCGTTGCTGCTTGATGAATTGGCCCAAATGGACCCCCGAGAGGCCGGCGAAACCTGCTACATGCTGGCGAACGGGTCCGGAAAATCGCGGGCCGGCCGAACCGGCGGCGCGCGGGACCGGGCAAGCTGGCGGCTGCTGTTTCTCAGTTGCGGCGAAATCGGCCTGTCTGAACACCTGGGGGAAATCGGCAAGACCCCGAGGGCGGGGCAGGAACTACGCCTGGCGGAAATCCCGGCCGATGCTGGGGCAGGGCTAGGCGTGTTTGAGAATCTGCACGACTACGCGACGGGCAGCGACTTTGCCAAGGCGCTAGACCGCGCCGCGCGCCGGTATTACGGGACAGCCTTTCATGCTTTCGTTGCCGAGCTGGCGAAGAATCAGGAAGCGGCCCCCGAGTTGGTCCGTGAGGCCCAAAGGAAGTTTGAGGCGCATTGCTTGAACGAGGCGGCGCACGGTCAGGCGCGGCGGGTTGCGGGTCGCTTCGCCTTGGTGGGTGCAGCCGGCGAACTGGCGACTAAATGGGGGATTACCGGCTGGGAGCCGGGCGAGGCGATACAAGCGGCCCGCACCTGTTTTGATGCCTGGCTATCCCGCCGGGGCGGGCAAGGCAACCAGGAAGAAAAGGCCATGCTTCGCCAAGTCCGCGAATTCATCCGGCGCAAGGGTGAAAGCGCCTTTACTGATTGGGACCGGCCGGCCAACGATACCGACAAGCACGCCCCCGGCAAGCCTGACCGGGCCGGCTATCGGCGCGGCTGCCACGATGCCGAGGGCAACGACGCACAGGAATATTTCCTGTTCAACGAGGCTTGGCGCGGTGTGGTGTGCAAGGGATACGATGCAGCGGCCGTGGGGCGTTTGCTGGTCGCCAAAGGGTATTGCCGCAAGGGCAGCGAGACCGACCGGCCGTGGCTGGTTCGTGAAAGCTTGCCGACTGAGGGACGCGCCCGCGTTGTTCATATCCTGCCGGCGCTGTTCGATTCAGACGATGATTGATTGGGACGGCATGTTACAGGGGGGAAACGCCCGCTCCCCGGTGCAGTCTGAGGCGGGGCAGGATGGCACGCTGGGAAGCAGTGAGGCAAGCGCCGGCCTGCCCGGTTCTGCTTCGCCTGAGCGCACGGGGGATGACCGGCGGCGCTGTCTGGATTGTGCCAAGCGGGCAGCTAATGGCCGGTGCATGGCGGCTGCCAAATGGGAGCTTGTAGCTAGCCGGAGCTACACACCAAACGCCGATTGCTTGCAGCGCTGCAAGTGCTTTGCGCCGCTGCCGAGCGACCCCGACCAGCGAGCGGGGCGGGACAGATGGCCGGGACTATGAGCAACGAGAATGCAGTGCGCGGCGACTATCCTGGATGCGATGCGGGGCCGGTTGCTGCATTCGGTAATACGGGCCTTTCGCACGGCCTGAAACGTCCTGATAACGAAGTGTCCCGGCGTGTCCCGGCTGTGTCCCGGTGTAAATATTCAAATCGAATTTGCAAGATGCCCTATTGGCAAGGCTTTTCGGCGTTTGTCCCGGCTGTCCCGGTTGTCCCGGCGTATTTCGGTAGGGGTAGGAAGAAAAAGCCCAGCAACCGGCGCGCGCGTAGGGGGCGGGGTGCAAACGCTTTTGCGCTAAATTGAGGCCGGCTAGTGCTGCCTGTGTTCAGTGAATGAACACGGCAGAGGAATGAACCGGGCGGGGTTGGCTTACGGGTCCTCCCTGGCTGTTTCCGTTAAGGGTAATGCGAGCCTCGTTTTTTCTGGCACGGGCTGGCTGGCAACATAGTGAACACAGCCAAGCGTGGTGCGGGTCCTCCCGAGCGGTTCTCATCGCGGGTAATTCGCACCCTGATTGCCAGCCAGTCACAGCGCTTTTACAGGGGGGGTTATGTTTTCCCTGGCTGGCGTGTTGCTGGAATCCTGCGAGGCTTTCCGTCAGAATAGCCCCAGCGGCTTGATTGTGTGTGGCTAGGTGAGTAGCTAGGCAAAGCAGGCTGGTTTATAAATGGCGTGGTTATTGGGTTAGCGGCCGATTCAAAGCTGTTGTTCAAGACCTTATAATCTCGCCCATCAACACCACGGAGTTTCACATGGCACGTACCGTCAATTGCATCAAGCTCGGCCGCGAGGCCGATGGTCTGGACTTTCCGCCCTACCCGGGCGCACTCGGTCAGCGCATTTTCGATAATGTCTCGAAGGAAGCCTGGCAGCAGTGGATCAAGCTGCAGACCATGATCATCAACGAAAACCGCCTGAACCTGGTCGATGCCAAGCATCGCAAGTACCTGATGGAACAGGTCGAGAAGCACTTCTTCGGCGACGGTGCCGACCAGATCCAGGGTTACGTTCCGCCGGCTGCCTGATTCGGCCGCAAGAACGGAAAAGTCCCGAAACCCGCTGCGGCGGGTTTTTTCTTGTCAGCGCATTTCAAACAGTTCCTGGTGGAAGCGTTCCGCCGGGAAGCCGAGGCCAACCAGGCCATCCCGCAGTATCCGCCCGAAGCGGGCGGGGCCGCAGAACCAGACATCCGCTTCGCGCCAGTCCGGAACGGCCTTCTGCAAACGTGCCAGGTCGAGGCGGCCATCGCGGGCATCCCACAGCACGTGCAGCTTCACCTGCGCCGCATCGGCATCACGCCTCAGTTTTTCGATAGCCACGGCATCGTAGGTAGCGGTGGTGTGGAAGAGGTCGATGGCCTTGCCGTCCGGTTGCCGGCCCAGGTCTTTCAGGCGGGCGACGAAGGGGGCGATGCCGATGCCGCCGCCAATCCAGATCTGCCGTGGCTGCCCGCTCCGGAAGTCGAAGCAGCCATACGGCCCCTCCACCGTGACCGTGTCGCCGATGTGCAGGCGGGCAGGCAGTGAGCGGGTGTAGTCGCCGAGGCCCTTGATCAGGAAACGGATGTGTCCATCGTCTTTCCAGCAGGAGGCAATGCTGAACGGATGGGGGCCTTCGTCGTCATGGAAGGTGACGAAGGCGAACTGGCCGGCGGCATGGCCGCGCCAGCCGCTTGTCAGTTGAATATCGACGGCGAGGACCTTGACCTCTGCCAGGTGCTCCAGGGCAACGACCTTGCCGGCCACTGCCGCAGCACCGGCGCGCTTGCCTCGTAGCGACATCACTGCGGCGATGCTGCCGCCAGCCATCAGGGCCGCCAGTACGATACCGAGTGCAGTGTTCCAGTAGTCGAACTTGACGAGCACCACGGCGTGGGCGACCAGGGCGAGATAGGTTACCGCCAGCCAGCGGTGCGTCTGGACGAAGCGACGGTAGGGGAAGCGCTTGATCAAGGCCAGCACCATGAGCAGGGCGGCGAGGTAGAAAGCCCATTCGCCAATGCCTTCGGCCAGGCCGCGCTGTTCCATGAAGAACTTTTGCAGCGAGCCGTCTGGTAGGAGTGGTCGCTGGCCTTTGGCCCGGCGCTCCAGCCAACCGAGCGCCACCATCCATTTCGGACCCTTGGCGATGAGCCAGTGGCTGATCGACAGGAGCAGGCCGGCGATGCCCAGCCACTTGTGCAGGCGGTACATCTTGTCGAGTCCGCCCAGCGGGCGCTCAAGAAAGACCGGGCGCACGGCGAGCAGCATGGCCAGGCTCATCACGCCGATGCCCAGGATGCCCGTGTATTGGTTGAGCACGTTGCGCCAGGCGAACAGCCCGTGAAGGCTGTTCCAGTCGGTCGGCTCGGCTTGCCACCACAATGCACTCAGCACCACCAGGCTGCCCCAGAAGGTGTATTTCAAGGTTTTCATCGAAAGCTCCGCCACATGAATGCTTATCGGCAGGTTAGCTTTCGTATATCTTCCTCGCAAGATAACTTACATGCTGTAACAACTATTGCCCGGAGGCCCAGTCGATGAAGCGAAACCGCATGGATAGCCATCAATGGGACAGTGCGCTCGACCCCGAGGTCGTTCCGCTCTTCCTGCACTTGCAATGGGCGCAGGCCCGCTCGCTGCAGGAGATGCGCCCGGTGTTGCTCAGGCACGGCCTGTCGGTGGCCGAGTTCGATGTGCTGGCCACCTTGCGCAATGCCCCTGTGCCGTACGAGATGACGCCGTCGCAGATTCAGCAGGACATGGTGATTACCTCCGGCGGCCTGACCAAGCTGATGCTGCAACTGGCAGGGCGGGGCCTGGTCGAGCGCCTGCCGTTCGAGCATGACCGGCGGGTCAAGCCGCTACGCCTCACCGCTTCCGGTCGGCAGACGATCGAGGCGGCCATGGGCGAGCTGCTGGAAACCAGTGGCCGGTGGATCAGGCAGGCGCTGACGGGGGGCGAGGTGGTGCAACTGACCGCCTTGCTGAAGCGCCTGGTGGAAGCCCTGGAACGAGGCGGCCAGCCTCTCTGAATGAGCGTCGCGCAGTGCTCAGACCAGTTTGTTAATCGTATAGAGAATGAACACGGTCGTCGGCAAGGCCAGCGCAAAGGCGAGCAGGGCGCTGGTGCGCTTGATGTCGGCGGCCTGCTCTTCGATGAATTGCTCCATGCCGTCGAACAGTTCGGGGAAGGCGGCGATATCGCTGTGGTTCTGCTTGTCCATGGTGGCTCCTTGAAGCGGCCGGTGGGCGAGTAGTGGGGGTGGTGTGCCTACTATGGCGTTTCGATATTGCAGGGGCGTTACGCCGGAGCGATTGCCAAGTCGGCCGCTAGAAGCGGCGCAGCAGCAGATGTTTGCCGTCGATGCGGCCGTGGCGGAGTTCAGCAAAGCCAAGGTCGCGAAAACGCCTCAGCTTGGTTGCCGAGACCAGGATGCGGCCGGCTGCGAAGTTCGCTTCCAGCCAGTCGAGGCGTGCCTTGATCAGGGCGCGGCCGATCCCTTGCCCACGCCGTTCCGGCGCCACTGCCGAGAGGTACAGGATGTGCGTGCGCGAAGCCCAGTCGGCCGCCTTGACGCCGCCGATAGCCACCACCTCGCTCTCGTGCGTGGCAATGAAGAAGCGGCGGTAGAAAACCGGATCGTCGCTGCTCAGCTCCAGCCTGATCCGCTCGGCGCTGTAGCGAACGGGGTCGGCAAAGGCATTGACGATGAGCGTGGTGCACGCTTCAACCAGCACCGGGCTGCTCGGGTCGAGCGTGTCGATACGCAGCTTGCCCATGTCGGCGGGTCAGGGGGCGGCGCTCGCCAGATGGCGCAGTCGTTGCGAGAACTGCGCCGCACGGCTGGCCGCTTCACGGTTGATCGCAGTTTGTTGCTGGCCGAAGCGGTCGCGTTCGCCATGCGGCCGGTTGGCCGACTCGATGCTCTGGATACAGCGCCAGCGGGTACCCTGGCGCGTCGGAAACAGCCGCATCTGATCAATCGGATGATGCACGCGGCAGCAGTAGCAGAACTTCATTTCCATCGTGGCAACCTCTCTGCAAAAGCGGGACAGGGCGTGACGTGCACGATGCGAGGCGATTGTTACCGCAGCATGACGCCAAGGCGCACCCTGTCACGGCCTTGCAATCATCGCCGCCTAAACTGGATGACTGGTTTTTTTCGATTGAAACGATTGTGAGAATTGACGAAGAGGCAGTGGAACTCCAGCGCATCTTGACGGAAGGCCTGTTGTTCCCGGTCTTCCAGCCCATCCTGGATTTTCGTGTGCGCGCCATCCTGGGTTATGAATCGCTGATCCGCGGGCCGGAAGACAGCCCGCTGCATCGCCCGGATCAACTCTTCGCCACCGCCGCGCGCAGCGGCCGCGCTCTCGACCTGGAGCATGCCAGCCGCGAGGCCAGCCTGCGCGCCTTTGCCGCCCAGCGCCTGGCCGGCCGATTGTTTCTCAACGTCACGCCAACCTGCCTGCTCGACAGCCGCTTGATGAACGGCCACACCCGCGCCTTGCTCAGTGAACTGGGGCTGGCCGCCAATCGCATCGTGCTCGAACTGACCGAGAACGAGCGGATCACCGATCTGCCCGGCATCCACGAGGCCCTGCTGCACTACCGCGGGCGCGGCTTCCAGATCGCCATCGACGACCTTGGCGAGGGCTTCGCCAACCTGCGCATGTGGTCGGAATTGCGCCCTGAATTCGTCAAGATCGACAAGCATTTCGTGCATGGCATTGCCGACGACCGCATCAAGTTCCATTTCGTCCGTGCCATGCAGGATCTGGCCGAAATCGGCAATGCCTCACTGGTCGCCGAGGGCATCGAGCGTAGCGAGGACTTCATTTGTGTGCGTGACATGGGTATCGCCTGCGGCCAGGGCTATTTCATCGCCCGGCCGGAGCGCCAACCGCCACGTCAGCTGGCCGGGCGTACGCTGACTGCGCTCGATCAGCAGTCCTCTGCCCTGTCGCATCTGACCGGCGGGCCGGGCAAGCTGCCGACGGCGCGCACCCTGCTCAAGCCGATCGAGCCGGTGCACATGCATGCCAGCAATGCCGAAGTGATCGCCCGCTTCGAAGCCGAACCCGAACTGGACGTGCTGCCCGTGGTGCAGGGTACCCAGCCGGTCGGCATGATCAACCGGCACAGCATGATCGACCGCTTCGCCCGCCCCTTCCGCAAGGAACTCTTCGGGCGCAAAAGTTGCGAATTGTTCATGGATCATGCCCCGCTCGTCGTCGACCAGCATGCCACCATTCAGGAGTTGGCCATGATGCTGTCGCTGGCCCCCAAGCACTACCTGTTCGACGGCTTCATCGTGACTGGCGACGGCTGTTACCTGGGGGTCGGCAGCAGCCACGACTTGATGGCGACGATCACCGAAATGCAGATCAGTGCTGCGCGCTACGCCAACCCGCTCACCCAGTTGCCCGGCAACGTGCCGATCAACGAGCACGTCGACCGCATGCTGTCGTCCGGCAGCCCCTTCGTTGCGGTCTATATCGATATCGACGATTTCAAGCCTTTCAACGACACTTTCGGCTATCGCCGGGGTGATGACGTAATCCAGTTGCTGGCCCGCCTGCTCTGCGGGGCGACCGATGAGCGGCTCGATTTTGTCGGCCATATCGGCGGCGACGACTTCTTCGTGATCTTCCGCAGTGCCGACTGGGAGATGCGCTGCTGGCAACTGATCGCCGGCTTCGGCGAGGCCGTGGCCAACCTGCTCGGTGTCGATGAGCGCCTGCGCGGCGGCTACATGGCCGAAAACCGGCGCGGCGAACTCAGCTTCCAGCCGCTGCCTGCCCTGTCCATCGGCGCGGTACGCATCGGGCCGGGCGATTGCGAATCACATCGTGAAGTGGCTGCAGCGGCTTCCGCCGCCAAAAAGCAGGCCAAGAAGCGGGCCAAGAACCCTGCCAGCGACAGCATGGGCGGCGGCCTGTTCATCGAAAGGCGCAGCCTGTCGGGCGGTGAGGCGGCCGTGCCGCGACCACGCCTGAACTGACGGGGCTTCCCGCATTTTGCGCGGCCTGCTGGTCTTTCCTGTCCGCAGGCCGGATGGGCTAATGCTTCGGTATAAGCGAAGTATCGTTATGAAGAAAGGCGATGCGGTTTACGCCGAACTTGGCTAGGATGTCCCGACGTTCAGCTCATAGGAGAGGTCGGGACATGAAGGTGAAGTCTTCAATCGAACGCGGTGCCGAATACCTTTGCATCAAGCTTGGCGAAGTGGTCACTGCCATTGAACAGATCGGCGTCGTCAAGGGTTTGCCCATGTGGGAAGTCGAACGCCGGGTGAACGAAAGCTCGAGAAAACGCATCATTGTCTCGGCGCGCTCACTGACTCCCGTAAAAACCTGACCCCGACTATCATTCCCGCCGAACGCGGGAATGACGATAACTACCCGTTGCTGACCCGGCTGGCCGGGAAGCGGGCGGCAAACCGGCTGCCCTTGCCGACCTCGCTCTTAATGTCGAGTTGAGCCTGGTGGCGGTTGAGCGAATGCTTGACGATGGCCAGGCCCAGCCCGGTTCCGCCCGAGTCGCGGGAACGGCCGCGGTCGATGCG
>JAEUOE010000276.1 GCA_016790885.1 Dechloromonas sp.
CGCATCCCGGCCAGGGAGCGCGACTTGGATAGCGTGTGCACAACCAGCAGGTTGTCGTAGCGGTCAACGAGCTGGATCGCTGTGGTGCCCCCGAAGTCGACATAGGCTTCGTCGACGACCACGGCCGAGTCAGGGTTGGCCTGGGCGATACGCTCGATGGCGTCGAGGGCCAGCAAGCGACCGGTGGGCGCGTTCGGGTTGGGGAAAATGATGCCGCCGTTCGGCTTGCCGCAGTAGTCGGCTGGATTGATGGTGTAATCATCGGCGAGCGGCACGGTCTGGTAGTCGACGCCGTAGAGGCCACAATAAACCGGGTAGAAGCTGTACGTGATATCCGGAAAGAGGATAGGCGTGTCGTGCTTGAGCAGCGCCATGAATATGTGCGCCAGAACCTCGTCCGAGCCGTTGCCGACGAACACCTGCTGGGGGCTGACTTCGTGCGTCCGGGCTATGGCCGCCTTGAGCAGGTCGGCATTCGGGTCCGGATAGAGGCGCAGACGGGCTGCGTCGTCACCGAGTTCCGCCTGGATCGCCGCCAACACCTTGGGCGACGGGGGGTAGGGATTCTCGTTGGTGTTCAGCTTGATCAGGTTGGCGATCTTGGGCTGCTCGCCCGGTACGTAGGGGGTAAGGTCGCGGGCGACCTGGCTCCAGAAGCGGCTCATGGGGATTTCACGAAAGGCGTAAATGTAGGCCGAAATGGTATCATGCCCTTCCGATTCAACGTTTTGCAGCCAAACCCATGCGGCAAGCCGAAGTTACCCGTAATACCCTCGAGACGCAGATCACCGTGCGTCTCAACCTCGATGGCACCGGCCAGGGCAAGTTTGCCACTGGCGTACCGTTCCTCGATCACATGCTGGATCAGATTGCCCGTCACGGCCTGATCGACCTTGATGTCGATGCCAAGGGCGATCTGCATATCGACGCCCATCATACGGTCGAGGATATCGGCATCACCCTTGGCCAGGCGCTGGCCAAGGCCTGGGGCGACAAGAAGGGGCTGACCCGCTATGGCCACAGCTATGTTCCGCTCGACGAAGCGCTGTCGCGTGTCGTCATCGACCTCTCCGGCCGGCCAGGCCTCGAATACCACGTCGATTACACGCGTGCCGTGATCGGCAGTTTCGATGTGGATCTGGTTTCCGAATTCTTCCATGGCCTGGTCAATCATGCCGGCATGACCCTGCACATCGACAACCTGCGTGGCAAGAATGCCCACCATCAGGCCGAGACCATCTTCAAGGCCTTCGGTCGCGCCTTGCGCATGGCGGTGACGCCCGATCCGCGCATGGCCGGCGCCATGCCATCCACGAAAGGCACGCTGTGAGCGCAGGCAACACCATTGCCGTCATCGACTACGGCATGGGTAATCTGCGTTCGGTGTCGAAGGCGCTGGAGCACGTCGCCGGCGGCAAGCCGGTAGTCGTGACCGCCGATCCGGCCGTAGTGGCGGCCGCCGGGCGTGTCGTATTTCCTGGTCAGGGGGCAATGCCGGACTGCATGCGCGAACTCGATGCGCGCGGTCTGCGTTCCGCCGTCCTGCAAGCGGCCAAGGACAAGCCTTTTCTCGGCATTTGTGTTGGCGAGCAAATGCTTTTTCAACACAGCGACGAGGGCAATGTGCCGGCACTCGGCGTGTTTCCCGGCAATGTCGTCCGCTTTCCGGATGACAAAATGCGGCTGCCCACGGGCGAACGTCTGAAGGTGCCGCACATGGGCTGGAACACCGTGCGCCAGGTGCCGCATGCCTTGTGGAACGGCATTGCCGATGGGGCCCGGTTTTATTTCGTGCATAGCTACTTTGTGCAGCCGGCTGACCCGGCACTGGTGACTGGCACCTGCGACTATGGGGTCCCCTTTACCTGTGCGGTGGGGCGGGATAATATCTTCGCGGTCCAATTCCACCCCGAGAAAAGCGCCCGCGACGGTCTGCAACTGCTCAAGAACTTTGTCGAGTGGCACCCTTGATTCGCTTTCGTCGAATTTATTCTCCTAGACTCCCATGCTGATTATTCCTGCGATTGACCTGAAGGACGGCCAGTGCGTCCGTTTGAAGCAGGGCCTGATGGAACAGGCCACTGTTTTTTCCGAAAGCCCGGCTGAACAGGCTCGTCACTGGCTTGCCCAAGGCGCCCGCCGCCTGCATCTGGTCGACCTGAACGGGGCCTTTGCCGGCAAACCGAAAAATGCGGCGGCGATCAAGGCCATCCTGGCTGAAGTCGGCGATGAAATCCCCGTCCAGCTGGGCGGCGGCATTCGCGATCTCGACACCATCGAAGCCTGTCTGGACGGCGGTTTGAGCTACGTGATCATCGGCACTGCAGCGGTCAAGAACCCCGGTTTCCTGCACGATGCCTGCGTCGCTTTTCCCGGTCACATCATCGTCGGCCTCGATGCCAAGGAAGGCAAGGTGGCGACTGATGGCTGGTCGAAGCTGACCGGCCACGATGTCGTCGATCTCGGGAAGAAGTACGAGGACTATGGTGTCGAGTCGATCATCTACACCGATATCGGCCGTGACGGCATGCTGTCCGGCATCAACATCGAGGCCACCGTGCGCCTAGCGCAGGCGCTGACCATTCCGGTCATCGCCTCCGGCGGGCTGTCCAATTTCGACGACATCAAGGCGCTGTGTGCGGTCGAGGGCGAGGGCGTTGTCGGCACCATCGCCGGGCGAGCCATCTACGACGGTTCGCTCGACTTCGCGGCAGCCCAGAAGCTCGCCGACGAGTTGTCGCCCAAAGCGGGCGCCTGATGCTCGCCAAACGCATCATTCCCTGTCTTGATGTCACGGCTGGCCGTGTCGTCAAGGGGACCAATTTCGTCGGATTGCGCGATGCCGGTGACCCGATCGAAATCGCCCGTCGCTACAACGAGCAGGGCGCCGATGAGGTAACCTTCCTCGACATCACCGCCTCGTCCGACCAGCGCGACATCATCCTGCATATCGTCGAAGCCTGTGCCGAACAGGTTTTTATCCCGCTGACCGTCGGTGGCGGTGTACGCAAGGTGGAAGATGTGCGCCGCCTGCTCAATGCCGGGGCCGACAAGGTGTCGATGAATACCGCTGCCGTGCAGAATCCCGATCTGGTTTTCGACGCTTCCAGCAAGGTCGGTTCGCAGTGCATCGTCGTTGCCATCGACGCCAAGCAGGTGGCCCCCGGAGCGTGGCACGTCTTTACGCATGGCGGCCGTAACGACACCGGCCTGGATGCCATCGAGTGGGCGAAGAAGGTTGCTGCGCTGGGTGCTGGTGAAATCCTGCTGACCAGCATGGACCGCGATGGCACCAAGAACGGCTTCGACCTGGCATTGACGCGTGGCGTCTCCGATGCTGTGACCATTCCGGTCATTGCCTCCGGTGGTGTCGGCAACCTGCAGCACCTGGCGGATGGCGTCTCCGAGGGACGTGCCGATGCCGTCCTGGCCGCCTCCATCTTTCATTTTGGTGAATACACCGTGCGCCAGGCCAAGGAATACATGGCGGCGCGCGGTATTGAAGTCCGCCTGTGAGCGACCTCGACAACTCCCTTGACTGGCTGGCTGCCCTGAAGTGGGATGCCGACGGCATGATCCCCGCCATTGCACAGGACGAGAGCGGCCGTGTCGTGATGTTCGCCTACATGAATCGCGAGTCGCTGCAGGAAACGATTGCCTGCGGCAACGCGGTATACTGGTCAAGATCAAGAAGGCGTCTTTGGCGCAAGGGCGAGGAATCGGGTCACTTCCAGAAAGTGAAGGCTATCCGGACCGATTGCGATGGCGACGTCTTGCTGCTTTCGATCGAACAAGTTGGCGGCATTGCCTGTCATACCGGTCGGGAAAGCTGTTTCTTCAATGAGTTGAAAGGGGATCGCTGGATTCCCGTTGATCCGGTTTTGAAAGACCCGAAGGAAATCTACAAATGAGCACGCATGACATCCTGCATCGCCTTTCCGAGACCCTGGCTTCCCGCAAGCATGCCGATCCGGAAAAGTCCTACACCGCGAAGCTGTTTTCCGAGGGGCCGGATTCGATCCTGAAGAAGATCGGTGAGGAATGCGCCGAGCTGATCATGGCTGGCAAGGAAGGCAAGCGCCTGAAGGTGGTCTGGGAATCGACCGACGTGATCTACCACGTGCTCGTCTTGCTCGCCTATTACGATCTGGGTATCGAGGACGTGTCGCAGGAAATGCGTCGCCGCGAGGGAATTTCCGGTATCGACGAAAAGGCTGCGCGGGGGCAGAAGTGAGCGATTGCCTCTTCTGCAAGATTGTCGAGGGGGAAATCCCTTCTTCAAAAGTCTACGAGGATGACGATATCCTGGCATTCAAGGACATCAACCCGGCCCGTCCGGTGCATGTGCTGGTGATTCCGAAGCGGCATATCACCTCGCTGGCGACGGCTACTGCCGAGGACACGCTGGTGCTGGGAAAGATTCTCGCCAAGGCCAACGAAATTGCAGTCGAACAGGGTAGCCCGGAGGGTTTCCGGGTCATCATCAATACCGGTCGTGTGGGGCAGCAGGAAGTGCAGCATCTGCACGCACATATCGTGGGTGGTCCGGATCCGGTCGGCCCCATGCTCAAACGTATCTAGGAGACAAACCATGGGCAGTTTTTCCATTTGGCACTGGCTGATCGTTCTGGTCATCGTCATGCTCGTGTTCGGTACCAAGAAGTTGCGTAACGTTGGACAGGATCTCGGTGGTGCGGTCAAGGGTTTCAAGGACGGCATGAAGGAAGCCAACGCCGAAGCCAAGCCGGCCGATGCCGCCCAACCTGCCCAGCAGGTCGGTGGTCAGACCATCGATGTCGAAGTCAAGGAAAAGACGAAAGGCTAGTTGTGAGTCGCTAGTTGTTGGCTTTCGGCTAAAGACTAGCAACTGACTGCTGACAACTATGTTTGATATCGGCTTTTCCGAATTGATGGTGATCGGTGTTGTCGCGCTGATCGTCATCGGGCCCGAACGCCTGCCCAAGGTGGCTCGTACGCTCGGCCATCTGCTGGGGCGCGCCCAGCGTTATGTCAGTGATGTGAAATCGGACATCAATCGCGAGATTCAGCTCGACGAGCTGAAAAAACTGCAAACGCAGGTGACCGATTCGGCGCGTGCCATGGAGGAGTCTGTGCGCAAGGAATACGAGTCCGCCCGCTCCGTGATCGCCGCACCTGCTCAGGAGGCTGCCGCTGAACTGCAGTCGGTCGCCAAACTGGCCGAAGGTCTGCCACCGGCAGCCGAGACGACGAGCAAGTCCTCCGCATGAGCGAAGCACCGGAAGAATCCTTCATCTCGCATCTGGTCGAGTTGCGCGACCGTTTGATGCGCAGCCTGATCGCCATCGCCGTGGTTCTTGGCGTGCTCTGCATTTATCCGGGGCCGGGTGAAATCTACGACATCCTGGCTGCCCCGCTGACCAAGGCGCTGCCGGAGGGCACCAAGATGGTGGCCATCGGCGTCATCACCCCCTTCATGGTGCCGCTGAAGGTAACGGCGATGGTTGCCTTTGTGCTCAGCCTGCCCTTCATCCTGTATCAGGCCTGGTCCTTCATCGCCCCCGGTTTGTACGCCCACGAAAAGCGACTCGGAATTCCGCTGATCATTTCCAGCACGCTGCTTTTCATCATTGGCATGTCATTCTGCTATTTCTTCGTGTTCGGCCAGGTATTCAGTTTTATTGCCAGCTTTGCACCGAAGAGCATCACACCGGCACCGGATATCGAGGCCTACTTGTCTTTCGTGATGACCATGTTCCTGGCCTTCGGCATTGCCTTCGAAGTGCCGGTTGCCCTGGTCGTTCTGGTCAAGCTGGGTATTGTGACCGTTGAAAAGCTGAAGGAATGGCGCTCTTATTTCATCGTCGGTGCCTTCGTGGTCGCCGCCGTGGTGACACCGCCCGATGTCGTGTCGCAGCTGGCGCTGGCCATTCCGATGTGTCTGCTCTACGAACTGGGTATCCTGGCGTCGCGCCTGGTTTCCGGCCCGCAACCGGCGGTTGCAGCCGAGGGCGATGCGGCAGCGATGGATGCCGAGATGGACAAGGCGGAAGAGGAGTTCCGCAAGCTGTCCTGAGCGCTGCTCGCGCTACCCATTGACAAGAACCGGCCCCGATCAGGCCGGTTTTTTTATCGGCCCGGGGCGGGTGGGCAAGGTTTTGACCGGCGCCCCTTCCTCGAACCACCATAGCGTCCCTGGCGGCATGTCGGTCCAGGTCTCGTTATCGGTCAGCGGCAGGGTGGCGATGACGGCCACGCGGTCATCCGGCGAGGTGACGTCGCTGAAATCGACAGTAAGGTCCTGATCCTTGAGGTGTGCCTGGGCGAAGGGCGCCTGGCGGACGATGTGGCTCAGCTTGGTCGAGGCATGGGCGAACAGGCAATCGCCGTTGGAGAGCAGGAAATTGAATTCGCCAAAGCGGGCGATGTTCAGCGTCAGTTGATGCAAGGCATCGAATAATACGGCGCGGTCACTGGGCGGCTGGCTGCCGAAACGCCGACGTAATTCCTGGAGCAGCCAGCAGAAGGCGCGCTCACTGTCGGTGAGGCCGACCGGGATGAAGCTGCCATCGAGCGCCGGCGCGAATTCGAGCAGGTTGCCGTTATGAGCGAAGATCCAGTAGCGCCCCCACAGTTCACGCATGAACGGGTGGGTGTTTTCCAGACCGACCGAGCCCTGTGTCGCCTTGCGGATGTGGGCGATGACGTTGCGGGAACGGATCGGGTAGTGGCGAACCAGTTCGGCGACCGGCGACGTGGCTGACGGCTGCGGATCGAGAAAGAGGCGGGTTCCCTTGCCCTCGAAGAAGGCAATGCCCCAGCCGTCGGAATGGACGTCAGTGGCGCCGCCGCGCGCCTGGAAACCGCTGAAGGAAAAGCAGATGTCAGTCGGGACGTTGCAGTTCATCCCCAGTAGTTGGCACATGGCGAGCGCCCTACTCGCGTTCGCCGCGCATGGCCGGGCGTTTGCCGATCCGGACCTGTAACTCGACGATGGTCTTGTCGCGGCGCAGGCGGAAGGCGGCGCGCTCTTCCGGGGCGAGGGCGGCGATCAGGTCGAGCATGACCTGGGGATCCTTGACCGGCTTGCCATTGACCGAAAGCAGCACGTCGCCGGGGCGGACGCCGGCTGAATCGGCCGGGCTGCCGCGCACGACACCGGCGATCAGCGAGCCTTCGGTATCCGGCAGGCCGAAGGATTCGGCCAGTTCGGCCGTGATTTCCTGGGCTTCGACGCCGATCCAGCCACGCGTGACGGTGCCGGTGCGGATAATCTGTTCCATGATGCTGCGCGCGCTGGACACCGGGATGGCGAAGCCGATGCCGAGCGAGCCGCCGGTACGCGAGTAGATGGCCGTGTTGATGCCAACCAGGTTGCCTTGGCTATCGACCAGCGCGCCGCCGGAGTTGCCCGGGTTGATGGCGGCATCGGTCTGGATGAAATTCTCGAAGGTATTGATGCCGAGGTGCGAGCGGCCGAGCGCCGAGACGATGCCCATGGTCACCGTTTGCCCAACGCCGAAGGGATTGCCGATGGCGAGCACGACATCACCAACGCGCAGGCTTTCCATCTGCCCGAAGGTAATGGCCGGCAGCTTGTCGGCCTTGATTTGCAGCACGGCGAGGTCGGATTCCGGGTCGCTGCCGATGACCTTGGCCTTGTACGTCTTGCTGTCGTTGAGCGAGACCTGGATGTCGTCGGCGCTTTCGATGACGTGGTAATTGGTCAGGATGTAGCCGTTCGGACTGACGATGACGCCGGAGCCCAGCCCTGAATTCTGGCGCGGCTGGCCTTCCGGGCGGTCGCCGAAGAAGTGGCGGAAGATCGGGTCATCGAACAGCGGGTGGCGTTGCTGACGCACGACCTGGGTGGTGTAGATATGCACCACGGCAGGCAGGGCGGAGCGGGCTGCATCTCGATAGGAGCCGCTTGGTGCCGCGCTGTCGTCGTCGCTGACCGGGGCCTGCTGCAAGGCGACGACTGCCTGGCGCTGGGGTAGCCATTCGGGCTTGAGCGTAGTGACGACGAACAGAATGGCAAGCGCTACAGTTACCGTTTGTGCAAAAATCAGCCACAGCCTCTGCATGGAATCGTCTCGAATGAAGCGTGAAGAATTGGTGGGTTATCTGAACGGGCTTTTGGTGCCCGAAAGGTTCCGGGATTATTGCCCAAACGGTCTGCAAGTGGAAGGACGCGACCGGATCGTCCGCCTGGTTGCCGGCGTCACGGCCAGCCAGGCCTTGCTGGATGCCGCAGTGACCAGAAATGCCGACGCCATCCTGGTGCACCATGGTTATTTCTGGAAGGGCGAGGATGGCCGCGTGACGGGTATCAGGCGTCAGCGCCTGGCCACTTTGCTGGCTCACGACATCAACCTGCTGGCCTATCATCTGCCGCTCGATGCGCACCCGGAACTGGGTAATAACGCGCAACTGGCGCAGCGTCTGGGCTGGGTGCCGGAAGGAAATTTTGGTGACCAGGACATCGCCTGGCTGGGCAGCCTGGCTGCGCCGGCCGATCTCGATGTTCTGGCGGCCGATGTGCAGCGCGTGCTGGGCCGTGTGCCGCTGGTCATCGGCCAGGGCAGTAAGCCGATCCGTCGCATCGGCTGGTGTTCCGGTGGGGCGCAGGGTTATTTCGAGCAGGCTGTCGCGCTGGGGGTCGATGCCTATTTGTCAGGCGAAATATCCGAGCAGACCGTCCATCTGGCAAGGGAGAGCGGCGTTGCCTACATCGCCGCCGGGCACCATGCCACCGAACGTTACGGTGTGCAGGCGCTGGCCGAACACCTTGGCCGGCAATTGGGTATCGCCTGCGAGTTTGTCGATATCGACAACCCGGTCTGACTAAGAACGGCCCGGGCGCGTCAGGTCGTG
>JAEUOE010000046.1 GCA_016790885.1 Dechloromonas sp.
GGCTTGTTTGCAAGAGCAAACGGCGCCCGCCGCCGCCTTGCCCTGAGCGGCTACTTTGCCATTCCGGGAGCCATCAGGGGAGGCTCCCACGGTCAACCGGAAAAATCGGAGAAATTTGAAATGAGCTATTACGATCCGCTCGAAACCCGCGATCCGGATGAGCGCGAGGCCGACCTGATGGACAAGCTGGCGCGCCAGGTGGCGCACGCCAAGGAAACGACGCATTACTATTTTCAGACGCTGGCCGGGGTCAATCCCTTCGATTGCACGACGCGTGAGGCGCTGGCCAAATTGCCGCTGACCCGCAAGCGCGACCTGATCGAATTGCAGAAGAAGACACCGCCTTTCGGCGGCCTGAACGCGCTGGCCCGTGGCAAGGCCAAGCGGGTGTTCGCGTCACCGGGGCCGATCTACGAACTGCAGGGGGCGGAGATGGATCACTGGCGCATGGCCCGGGCGCTGTATGCCGCCGGTTTCCGGCATGGCGACCTGATCCACAACTGTTTTTCCTACCACTTCACGCCGGGGGCCTTCATTTTCGAGGGTGGGGCGCGCAAGCTGGGCTGCCCGGTCTTTCCCGGCGGCGTCGGGCAGACCGAGCAGCAGGTACAGGCCATGGTCGACCTGCGGCCGGATGGCTATGTCGGGACGCCGAGTTTCCTGCGCATCATCGTTGAGAGGGCCGAGGAGATGGGGGCAGATATCTCGTCGCTGAAGAAAGCCCTGGTTTCCGGCGAGGCCTTGCCCGGCGTGACGCGGAACTGGCTGGCCGAGCGCGGCATCACGGTACGCCAGTGCTATGCGACAGCCGACATCGGCGCCATCGGCTATGAAACGGAAGCCGAGGAAGGTCTGGTCGTCGAAGAGGAGTTGCTGGTCGAGATCGTCCGCCCCGGTACCGGCGATCCGGTCGAGCCTGGCGAGGTCGGCGAGGTGGTGGTCACCACCTTTAACCCGGATTACCCGCTGATCCGCTTTGCCACCGGCGACTTGTCGGCCATGATGCCCGGTCGCTCGCCGTGCGGGCGGAGCAATGTGCGGCTCAAGGGCTGGATGGGCCGGGCCGACCAGACGACCAAGGTCAAGGGGATGTTCGTGCACCCCGAGCAGGTGGCGGAAATTGCCGGTCGCCATCCGGAAATCCATCGCATGCGCCTGGTGGTCGATAATCCGGGCGGCCAGGATCGCATGGTGCTGCATTGCGAAATCGAGGCAGGAAGCGAGGCGCTCGACAAGGCCTTGGTCGGCAGCCTGCGCGAGATCACCAAATTGCGGGGGGAGGTGGCGTTTTCCGCGCCGGGGGGCTTGCCCAACGACGGCAAGGTCATCGAAGATATCCGGGTCTACTGACCCGGATTTTTTTCATGCGACTGTTTTTCGCCCTGCTCGGCTGCCTGGCCTTTGCCGCCCAAGCCGATGACGTTCCGCTGCGTCATTCGGCCAGCCTGCTCTTCAAGCACCCCACAATGCTCAAGCCCGGTCAATGCGTCCGTTACGAAGAGGGCGGATCGGGCTGGGTGGTGACCGAGCCGGTCTATTACCTCAAGGGCGAAGTGCTGTCGGCCGAGGTGCGCACGCGCCATCTCGGCAAATGCCCGGTGGTCCCGGGCAAGACCCGCACCCAGTACAGCCGCGAGGAGTTCAACCGCCATGCCCAGGCCTATCCCTGCGTGTCGGCCGAGGCGGCGGCGCGCGATGCGCAGATCGGTATCGTCCGCCTGCGCGTAACCGACTGGGAAACGCCGCACGCCAAGCGGGCCGAGAATGCCGGCCGGCTGTATCGCGGCATGTTCATCGACCGCAAGCTGGAAAAAGATATGGAAATCGAACTCGAAGCCGACCTGCTCGGCCCCTGCCAGCCATGACCCGCCCGGCTCCGCTGGCCGGCATCCGCGTTCTCGACCTGACCCGCCTGTTGCCCGGCCCGGTGGCCACCCTGCACCTGGCCGATCTGGGTGCCGAGGTGATCAAGATCGAAGACCCGCAGATCGGCGATTACGCTCGCACGCTGGGTACCGACAGCGGCGAGGACAGCGCCTATTTCCGGATGATCAACCGCAACAAGCAGGGCATGGTGCTCGACCTCAAGAAACCGGAAGCTGTCGCGGTCTTCCTGCGCCTGGCGGAAACGGCCGATGTCATCGTCGAGAGTTTCCGCCCCGGTGTGGTCGACAAGCTGGGTATCGGCTACCAGACGGTACGAGCGCTGAATCCGAAGATCACTTATTGTTCGATCAGCGGCTACGGCCAGGATGGGCCGTACAAGGATCTGGCCGGCCATGACATCAACTATCTCGGTTACGCCGGCGTGCTGGAGCAGATCGGGCTCGAAGGCAGCCAGCCGGCGATTCCGAATTTCCAGATCGCCGACCTGCTTGGCGGCGCGCTGACCGGCGTCATGGGCATCCTGGCGGCCGTCGTCGAGGCGCAGCGCACGGGGCACGGGCGCTACGTCGATGTGTCAATGACCGACAGCGTGCTCGCCCATACCTATTTCGCCATGCTACGCCTGAACGATGCCGGGCACTCGGCGCCGCGGGGCGGCGACCTGCTGTCCGGCGGCCTGCCCTGCTACGCCACCTACCGCTGTGCCGATGGCAAGTCCATGGCGGTCGGGGCGCTCGAAGGCAAGTTCTGGAAAATCTGCTGCACCACGCTGGAGCGCCCCGAGTGGGTAGCCCGCCAGTGGGATGCCAGCCTGCGCAGCGACATGGCGGCGCTGTTCGCCACCCGGTCGCGCGACGACTGGGCCGAGCGCTTCCTGCTGACCGATTGTTGCGTGACGCCCATCCTCAGTCCGGAGGAGGCGCTGCGCAACGAGCAATTGCAGGCGCGCGGCATGATCATCGAAGGTGATGGCCTGATCCAGTTCGCGCCGCCGCTCAAACTGTCCGAATACGAATTCACCGTGCGCCAGACGGCGCCACGGCCCGGTCAGCACAACGAGGCCATTCTGCGGGCGGCTGGCTATGCGGCGGAGGACATCGCCCGGCTGCAGGCCGGCGGCGCGCTGGGGTGATGGCCAGGGCCGCCAGGGGCCTGCCGCTGATCCGCGTACTCCGACGCTGGCCGTGACGCAGGCCCGGTCATCGGGCATCATCCGCCCTTTGCCGATGTCCGTCGGCGTCCGGAGAAACCGCGCATGAAGCAGCACATCGACGAACTGCTCGCCCGTATCGAGACCCTGCAGAATGAACTGGAGGAGGAATACCGCCAGGCACGGGAAGACTGGGAGCAAAGGAAGCAGGAGCTGGCCGATGAGTTCCTGCGCCAGCAACGGCGCTACAAGACGGGCCTCTTCCGTTTCCTGCTGCGCAGCCGGCTGCTGGTCATCCTCAGCGCACCGGTCATCTACGCCGGCTGGATTCCTTTCCTGCTCATCGATCTGTTTGTTACGACGTACCAGGCCATCTGCTTCCCGATCTACCGCATTCCGAAGGTGAAGCGGAGCGACTATCTGGTCTTCGACCGTGCCGATCTGCCTTACCTGAACG
>JAEUOE010000200.1 GCA_016790885.1 Dechloromonas sp.
GGCGCTCGTTCAGCAGATGGAGCACCTGGTCGAGCAATTCGAGCAGTTCGACGACCCCTACCTGCGCGAACGCAAATTCGACGTGGTGCAGGTGGTCGAACGCGTGGTCAAGGAACTGCTCGGCCACCCCGGCCGGGCGGCGCTGAAGAACGCCAGGAAGTCGAAGGAGGAAAGCCTGATCGTCGTCGCCCACGACTTGTCACCGGCCGACACCATCGCCTTCAAGGAACACCGTTTCGCCTCGTTCATCACCGATGTCGGCGGCGCCACCTCGCACACCGCCATCCTCGCCCGCTCGATGGCGATCCCCGCCGTGCTCGGCCTGGAGAATGCGCGCGGCCTGATCCGCGACGGCGAGTTGCTGATCGTCGACGGCCTGCGCGGCGTGGTCATCATCAATCCGGATCAGCGCATCCTGGACGAATACCAGCTGCGCAAGGAACAGATCGAGCTGGAGAAAACCAAGCTCAGGCGCTTGAAGACCGCCAAGTCGGAGACGATCGACGGCGTTGAAGTGCAGTTGTTCGCCAATATCGAACTACCGGGCGACGTTCCCGAGGCGCTGCAATGCGGCGCCGAAGGGATCGGCTTGTTCCGCACCGAGTTCCTCTTCCTCGACCGCGGCGACATGCCGGATGAACAGGAACAGTACGAAGCCTACCGAAAAGTGGTCAAGGGCATGGCCGGGCGGCCGGTCACCATCCGCACCTTCGACCTCGGCGCCGACAAGGATCTGAACCCGAACGCCAGCGCCGGCGACCGCGTCAAGACCAACCCGGCCCTCGGCCGCCGCGCCATTCGCCTGTCGCTGGCCGAGCCGCGCATGTTCCAGACGCAGCTGCGCGCCATCCTGCGCGCCTCGAAGCACGGCCCGATCAAACTGCTCATCCCGATGCTGGCCCACGCCCACGAAATCGACCAGACGCTGGCCGCCGTGGAGCAGGCCAAATCCAGCCTGCGTGGCGAGAAAGTCGCCTTCGACGAAAACATCGAAATTGGCGGCATGATCGAAATCCCGGCGGCTGCGCTGGCCGTCGGCCTCTTCCTGCGCCGCCTCAGTTTCCTGTCCATCGGCACCAACGACCTGATCCAGTACACCCTGGCCATCGACCGCACCGACGAACAGGTCGCCGCCCTCTACGACCCGCTGCATCCGGCCGTCCTGATGCTGATCGCCCACACCCTGGCCAGCGCCGAAAAGGTGGGCGTGCCGGTTTCCCTGTGCGGCGAAATGGCCGGCGACCCGGAAATGACCCGCCTGCTGCTCGGCATGGGCCTGCGCATCTTCTCGATGCACCCGGCCCAGATTCTCAAGGTCAAGCAGCGGGTGCTCAAATCCGAGGTCAACGAACTCGCCCCCAACGTACGCAAAATGCTGCGTCTCGACGAACCAGGCAAATTGCGCGAGGCACTGGAAAAACTGAACAGCTGAGCAGTCAGCCGTCTGCCCCCCTGCGACAATTTGCCGCATTCCTTTATGCATACATCCCCCGGAAAATTAGCCTCCGCTTAAATACCGATAATTCTGGGAGAGCTTCATGGGGTATCGCATCCGTCCTCTGGCCGCAGCCATGGCTGTGGCCTTTTCGTCTTTGGCCGCGCAACAGGCAGCAGCTCAGACAACGTTGAACGAAGTGGTGGTGAGCGCCGGCAAGATCCGTGACGCAGCCACACCACAACAAATTGGCTCGGCAGAAATCGCTGCCCAGCACGCCATCACCCGTGACACCGCTGCCTTGCTGCGCGACGTGCCGGGCGTCAGCTTGTACGGTGCTGGCGGGGTCTCCAGCCTGCCGGTTATCCACGGCCTGGCCGATGACCGCCTGCGCATCACGGTGGACGGCATGGATTTCATCGCCTCCTGCCCGAACCACATGAACCCGCCGCTCTCCTACCTGGACCCGACCAACGTCGCCAAGATCAAGGTCTTCGCAGGCATTGCACCGGTCAGCGTCGGCGGCGACAGCATTGGCGGCGCCATCGTGGCCGAAACTGCACCACCCCAATTCGCCGCGCCGGGCCAGGGCACGCTGGCCAAGGGCGAAGTCGGCGCCTTCTTCCACAGCAACAACAACGCCCAGGGCGGCAACCTGTCCGCCACGCTGGCCACCGAGAACATCAGCATCAGCTACACCGGCGCCATGGCCAAGGCAGACAACTACAAGGCCGGCGGCGACTTCAAACGGTGGACATCAACCGGCCGCATCGGACACACCCTGGCTCTGGACGAAGTCGGCTCCACCGCCTACGAAAGCCGCACCCACACCCTCGGCTTCGCCGTGCGCGGCGGCAACCACCTGGTCGAAGCCAAGTTCGGCTATCAGGACGTGCCTTATCAGCTCTACCCCAACCAGCGCATGGACATGCTCGACAACGAGCAGAAGCGCGTCAACCTGCGCTACCTCGGCCAGTACGACTGGGGCATGTTCGAAGCAAGGGCTTACCATGAACAAGTTGATCACTTCATGGATTTCGGGGCTGACAAGCGGTATTGGTA
>JAEUOE010000092.1 GCA_016790885.1 Dechloromonas sp.
GGAAGACCGCAGCCGCCTGTGGCAAGCCCGCCATGATGCCTACTTCGCCTGCCTGCAGCTGAAGCCCGGCTGCCGGTGCTTCCCGACCGACGTCTGCGTGCCGATCTCGCGACTGGCCGAGTGCATTGCCGAAACGCAGGCTGATATTGCGCAGGTGAGCATTCCAATAGCGTTGTTCGGGCATGTCGGCGACGGCAATTTCCATCTGGTCGTACTGGTTGATACCGACAACCCGAAGGAAATGGAAGAAGCGGCGTGGATCAGCCGGCGGGTAGTCGAACGGGCAATTGCCATGGAAGGCACCTGTACGGGTGAGCATGGGGTTGGGCTGGGGAAGAAGAAATACCTCGTGGCGGAGCATGGCGAGGTGGCTGTTGACGTCATGCGGGCCGTGAAGGCGGCGCTCGATCCTTGTGGCTTATTGAACCCTGGAAAAGTGTTGCCCTGAGGGGTGGCGTTCCCTCCGGGCGCTTCACTTGTTGAACCGTTGTTTTTCGCGCTTGAGGCGCGCCTTACTTTCTTTTGCTTCGCCAAGAAAAAGTAAGCAAAAAGAAGGCGACCCGGCGTCAGCGCCGGCTTCGCCGGTTCCCTGCGCTACTCGGTCTTCGCGGGCGCTGCGCAGCATCGGGAAGAAGTACTCTTGGGGTGACCCCGCCCAAACCGAGTAGCGCAAGGGACCCCGCGTAGCGGGGCGTCGACCAGGGTCGCCTTTTCTTTGCTTACTTTCTTTTCGCGAAGCAAAAGAAAGTAAGGCGCGCCGCAAGCGCGAAAACCAGCGCTCCAACACACCAAACGCTCGGCACGCAAGGCCAACAAGCGCCCCCGGGGAAATCCCCCACTTGCCAGAACCATCCCCTCCCCCCAATACTCAAACCTCCAACCCCGCCCGTCAACACCCCCGACGGCAAGGGCAGAAACGAACCGGCCCACAAGGCCGCATAAATGGAGACAAAAATGGGCAAACCCGATTTGCCGGCTGCGCTATCCGCAACGCTGGACGACAAATACACCCGCAACTCCGGCCGCGTCTTCCTGACCGGCACCCAAGCGCTGATTCGCCTGCCCATGCTGCAACGGGAGCGCGATCTGGCCGCCGGCCTGAACACCGCCGGTTTCATCTCCGGCTACCGCGGCAGCCCGCTTGGCAACCTCGATCTCGGCCTATGGAAGGCCAAGCAGCACCTCGCCGAGCACCACATCACTTTCCAGCCGGGGATTAATGAAGACTTGGCAGCGACTGCCGTGTGGGGCAGTCAGCAGGTTGGTCTGTTCCCCGGCGCCCAATACGACGGCGTCTTCGGCCTGTGGTACGGCAAGGGGCCGGGCGTGGACCGCTGCGGCGACGTCTTCCGCCACGCCAATGCCGCCGGCACGGCCAGGCACGGCGGCGTGCTGGTCATTGCCGGCGACGACCACGCCGCCAAGTCGTCCACCCTGCCGCACCAGACCGAGCATGTCTTCAAGGCGGTGCTGATGCCGGTGCTCTACCCGGCCAACGTGCAGGAATACCTCGACTACGGCCTGCACGGCTGGGCGATGAGCCGCTACTCCGGCTGCTGGGTCGCCTTCAAGGCGCTAGCCGACACGGTGGAAACCTCGGCCTCGGTCAACATTGACCCCGCTGCGGTCAACATCGTCTATCCGACCGATTTCACCCTGCCGCCTGACGGCCTCAACATCCGCTGGCCCGACCCGCCGCTGCAGCAGGAAGCCCGCCTGCTCAACCACAAGCTCTACGCCGCCCTGGCCTATTGCCGGGCCAACCGGCTCGACCGCGTGGTGATCGACTCGCCCGCCCCGCGTCTCGGCATCCTGACGGCGGGAAAAAGTTACCTCGACGTGCGCCAGGCGCTCGACGAGCTGGGCATCGACGAGCCGTTGGCCGCCGAGATCGGCATCCGGCTGTACAAGGTCGGCATGGTCTGGCCCCTGGAGCCGGAAGGCGTTCGCCATTTCGCCGAAGGGCTGGAGGAGATCCTCGTCGTCGAGGAAAAGCGCCAATTGCTCGAATACCAGCTCAAGGAAGAGCTCTACAACTGGCGTGAGGATGTCCGGCCGCGCGTCATCGGCAAGTTCGACGAAATCGGCGAGTGGAGCGAGGGCAACTGGTTGCTGCCCGCCGCCGGCGAACTGCCGGTGGCGACCATCGCCCGCGTCATTGCCGAACGCATCGGCCGCTTTTTCACCTCGCCGACCATCGCCAACCGCCTGAACATCATCGCCAGCAAGCAGAAAGCAGCACAGACGCCGCTGGTGCTCGCCGAGCGCAAGCCGCATTTCTGCTCCGGCTGCCCACACAACACCTCGACCCAGGTGCCGGAAGGTTCGCGCGCCGTGGCCGGTATCGGTTGCCATTACATGGTGACTTGGATGGATCGCAGCACCTCGACCTTCACCCACATGGGCGGCGAGGGCGTACCCTGGGTCGGCCAGGCCCCCTTCACCGAAGAGAAGCACATCTTTGCCAACCTCGGCGACGGCACCTACTTCCACTCCGGCCTGCTCGCCATTCGCCAGTCGCTGGCCGCCAAGGTACCGATCACCTACAAGATTCTCTACAACGATGCCGTGGCGATGACCGGCGGCCAGCCGGTCGACGGCAATCTCAGCGTCGCCCGGATCACCCGCCAACTGGAAGCCGAGGGCGTCGGCAAGATGGTCATCGTCACCAACGATCCCGCCAAGTATGCGGAGGTGACCGACCTCGCTCCCCATGTACCGGTCCGCCATCGCGACGAACTCGACGCCGTCCAGCGCGAACTGCGCACCTACCCCGGCGTCTCCGTGCTCATCTACGACCAGGTGTGCGCCACGGAAGCCCGGCGCCGCCGCAAGCGCGGCAAGCTGCCGGCCATCGCCCAGCGCGTCGTGATCAACGAGGCGGTCTGCGAAGGCTGCGGCGACTGCTCGGTGCAATCCAACTGCCTGTCGGTAGTGCCGGTCGACACCGATTTCGGCACCAAGCGGCAGATCGACCAATCCGCCTGCAACCAGGACTTTTCCTGCCTCAAGGGCTTCTGCCCCAGCTTCGTCACCATCGACGGCGGCAAGCCGCGCAAGAATGGCGCCGCAGTCGACGACACCGACTGGCCGATCCTGCCCGCGCCGCAGCTGCCAACCACCACCCAGCCCTACAACCTGGTCATCACCGGGGTTGGCGGCATGGGCGTCATCACCCTCGGCGCCCTGGTCGGCATGGCCGCCCACCTCGACGGCAAGGGCATTTCGACGCTGGACATGACCGGCCTGGCCCAGAAATACGGTGCCGTCTTCTCGCACCTGCGCATCGCCGACCGGCCGCAGGACATCCACGCCGCCCGTATCGCCACCGGCGAGGCCCATGCCATCCTCGGCGGCGACCTGGTAGTCAGCGCCAGCCCGGAAGCCCTGTCGAAGATGCTGGAAGGGCGCACCCGGGCGGTGGTCAGCTGCACCGATACGCCGACCGCCGAATTCACCCGCAACCGCGACTGGCACTTCCCGCTGGCCGGCCTGCAGCGCCAGCTGACCGACACCCTCGGTGCCGATCAGGTGCGGTTCATCGACGCCCAGCACCTGGCTTCCCGGCTGATGGGCGACGCCCTCTACGCCAACATGCTGCTCCTCGGCTACGCCTGGCAGATGGGCCTGGTCCCGGTTTCAGCCACAGCGCTGGACCAGGCTATCGCGTTGAACGGCGCCGCCGTCGACGCCAACCGCCAGGCCTTCGCCTGGGGGCGGCGTGCCGCCGTCTTCCCGGACAAGGTCGCCGCCGTTGCCGGGCCGCTGGCCGGCCAGCCCACCAGGGAACTGTCGCTGGCCGAATTGATCGAGCACCGGGCAGCCCATCTCACTGCTTATCAGGATGCCCGGCTGGCCGAACGCTATCGACTGGCCGTCGGCAGGATACAGGGGCTGGGCGACGACGCCCTGACGCGCAGCGTCGCCACGCAATACGCCCGCCTGCTGGCACCCAAGGACGAATACGAGGTGGCGCGCCTGTACGCCGAAGGCGACTTCCTGCGCCGCCTCGGCGAGCAGTTTGTCGGCGAAATGCGCCTGAATTTCCTGTTCGCCCCGCCGCTCCTGGCCAAGCCCGGCCCGGACGGACGGCCGCGCAAACTGCGCTTCGGCCCCTGGCTGCTGCCGATACTGCGCCTGCTGGCCAAGGCACGCGGCCTGCGCGGCACCTGGGCCGCCCCGTTCAGGCGAACGCCGGATAAAGCGCTCGACCGCCGCCTGCTCGCCGATTACGAAGCCGACCTCGAACTGATCCTGGCCCACCCCGATCAGCCGGATCAGGCCCGGACCCTGGCCGACTGGCCGGCCGAGGTACGCGGTTTCGGGCCGCTGCGCGAACAGGCTGCCCGCCAGGCCAGCGCACGCAGAGAAAGGGCGAGAAGCGCCTTGATGGCATAAAATCGCGGGATGTCATCCCCCCCGCTTCGTCAACTGGCGCTGCAAGGC
>JAEUOE010000164.1 GCA_016790885.1 Dechloromonas sp.
CGCAGCTTCTTGCGGAATTTCTGGCGGGTCGTATTTTCCGTAGCGTTGGCCTCGCTGTTCTCAGCGAAAAAACCAGGGCTGCGCGCCGGCGGCAACAGCGCATCGAGCACCCGCTCCTCGGCAGCATCCTCGGCGCGCGCCCGCATCGCCTTCATCGCCCGTTCGCGCCCCGACTTGATGGCCATTTCGACCAGGTCGCGGATGATGGTTTCGACATCGCGGCCGACGTAGCCAACCTCGGTGAACTTGGTCGCCTCGACCTTGATGAAGGGCGCATTGGCCAGGCGGGCCAGGCGACGGGCAATTTCCGTCTTGCCGACGCCGGTCGGGCCGATCATCAGGATGTTCTTGGGGGTGATCTCCTGGCGCAGCGGATCGGCCACCTGGGCGCGCCGCCAGCGGTTGCGCAAGGCGATGGCTACCGCCTTCTTGGCGGCATTCTGGCCGACGATATGCTTGTCGAGTTCGGAGACGATCTCCTTCGGCGTCATGGTCGTCATTCCAGCGTCTCCAGCGTGAAGTTGCGGTTGGTGTAGATGCACAGGTCGCCGGCGATTTCGAGCGACTTGGTGACGATGTCGAGCGGCGGCAGTTCGGTATTTTCGAGCAGGGCACGCGCTGCACTCTGCGCGTAGGTGCCGCCCGAGCCGATGGCGACAATGCCGTGCTCCGGCTCCAGCACGTCGCCGTTGCCGGTGATGATCAGCGAGGATTCGCGATCGGCCACCGAGAGCATGGCCTCCAGCCGGCGCAAGGCGCGATCCGACCGCCAGTCCTTGGCCAGTTCGACAGCCGAGCGGACGAGGTTGCCCTGGTGTTTCTCCAGCTTGGCCTCGAAACGTTCGAACAGTGTGAAGGCGTCGGCGGTGCCGCCGGCAAAACCGGCCAGGATGCGGCCCTGATAGAGGCGGCGTACCTTCTTGGCCGTCGCCTTGATGACGATATTGCCAAGCGTCACCTGGCCGTCGCCGCCCATGGCGACGATATTGCCCCGACGCACCGACAAGATCGTGGTGCCGTGATATTGCTCCATATGCTTTCCTGAATTAAGACTTGGGAACGACGATGCGTGCCTGCTTGTTGAGGCCGACAACGGCCATCAGTTCGGCGACCAGATGGTTGGGGCTGCGGATGATGATGTCCCCCCCGGCCGCCTTGATCGGGGCCAGGCGATTGACCAGTTGCCCGGCGGAAACGAAATCCAGCCGGGTGACCCGTGAGAAATCGAGTACGGGCTGCGCCATGCCTTCGATGATCTGCGGCAGATCCTCGAAGCGGCAGGCTTTCAGTTCGCCACTGAAATAATGCGCGTCGTCCGCGACACCGCTGGTCGCACTCGCCGCCTTCGCCCCCGTATTCGGCAAGGGCTCCCAGGATGGCGGCGAGAGCTCGAAGGTAATGGCGTAATCGACCGCCCGTTCTTCGAAGCGCTCCTGCGTCCCGTGACGCTGCAGCAACTCGAGCAACAGCCGCCAGGCGGCTTCGTGCGCAGCCTCGCCAGCGACCAGGCGCTCATTCAACCGGTCCATGAAGGCATCGGCCCCCAGCAAGCTGATCGCCAGGCGCTGCTTGCGGGCGCGGCCGAGCAGATCGGCCAGTATTGCTGCAATTTCATCGTCGCAGCCGATCAGCTTGGCGCACTCGACCTGAACTTCGGCTTTCTGGGCGACCAGCTTGGCCAGTTCCTGGACGGGCAAGGCGCTCTCGCTGGTCAACACACCCTGCAGGAAGATCTTGTTGCCGGCACGCATGCCGGCCACCGGCTTGTCGCTCGGCAATTCCTGGCGCCAGGTTGGCGGCGAGCACTCGCAAGCCTCGGCATAATCAACGCCGAGTTTTTCAAAGGCAGCGCGGTCGCCGTCGATCTGCAACAAATCGAAGAGCAGCATCCAGAAACGCTTGCCTTCGACGCCACGGTAAGAGCGCACGAAGGTTTCCAGCAATGAGCGCGCGGCGCCATCCTGGCCATTGGCATAGAGCACGACGACCTGCTCGACGCAGGACTGCAATGGGTCGACGTCATGGTCGACGTCGATGCCCATGACGCTGGAGTTGGTGAAATCGCTGTCGAAATCGTCGATGCTGAAATCATCGCTGGCCAGCGGTGCGGCCGGGCTGGCAGTCCCTCCCGCCGGCTGCGCCGACACGGCCTGCGGCTTGGCCCCGGCAGGCGTTGACGCGAACGACTGGCTCGACGTGAATTCGAGATCGGGCAGCGGCTCGGGGAGCGGCTTGACCGGCTCCGCCGCCTCCGCGGGTGGCGGTTTGACCTCGGGCAGCGGCTCTACCGGGCGTGGCCGGGCGGCCGGCCGCTCGGGCATTTTATTAGGCTGCTTCTTGAAAAACGAGAAAACCATGAGCACTCCACATACAGTGCATGAGTTTTAGCATGCCCCCTCGATTCACGCAACGATCAGGCCGAGCGCCACCAGCAGAATGGCCAGGATGGGCCCGAAGGGCTGGTCCAGCCACAAGGCCAGCGCGAATGCGCCAAGATAGGCAGTGATGCCGATGGCCAGGGACCAGAGCAGACCGCTGCGCCAGTTGCCAGCCCGGCGAAAGGCGAGCCAGGGCGGAATGAAGACCAGGGCGAAGGCACCCATCACGCCCAGGCTCATCGTCGCCACGGCAAGCGCCAGGGCGGCGAGCAGGTCGAAACCGATCTGCGTCGGCCAGGCGCGCAGGCCGCGGATGCGAAAGAAATCCGGATACGTATGAGCGAGCAGCAGATGCGCCGACAGCCCGCGCAAGACCAGCAAGGCGGCCGGCACACCGAGCGCCACCAGCCACAACTGGTCGCTGCCGGAGAAATACAGTTGCCCGTCGAACAGCGCATGACCAAGACGCTCGGCCATCGGCTGATTGGCGGCCATCAGCACAGAAACCGCCCAGCCGCCGAGCAGGAGCAGGGCATAGGCAGCACCACCGGCCAGACGCGCTGCGAACAGGCGCTTGCCGGTACCGGCCAGGCCAGCCGCGGCAATGCCGCCGAGGGCGGGCGGCAAGCCGCCGACCAGGGCGAGCAGAGCACCGGCTGCCGCAACGTGGGAATAGGCCAGCGCTGCCAGCCACTCGTCGCGCAGGCGCAGATAGCAGCCAAGCAGCGGCAACAGCACGGCCAGCCCCAGGCCGGTCAGAAAGGGAATGAGGAACAGGTCACTGATCATCGCGCGTCTCCAGCACCACGCAACGATCACACGCGGCGGCGACGAAAGCGGCATCGTGGCTGACTACGACGATGCCACAACCCTCCCGCGCCCGTTCGTGCAGGTGGGCCGTCAGATGCCGCACCCCGGCTGCATCAAGATTGTTGGTCGGCTCGTCGAGCAGCACCAGATCGGCCGGCGCATGCAGCACGGCCCACAAGGCAAGGTAATGGCGCTGGCCGCCGGACAACCGGTCGAGCCGGATATCCAGGCGCTCGGCCAGCCAGGGCGGCAGGCCGTCCGGGCTGGCAGCGGTCAGTGCCAGCAATTCGCGCCCGGAGAGAGGCAGCCCGTCGACCGGTGGCACCTCCTGTGTCTGCAACGCCAGACGCAGCCCCGGCCGCAGGTCGAGATGCCCGGAAAAGACCCGGGCGCGGCCGGCGAAGGCAGCCAGCAAGGTGCTCTTGCCGACACCGTTAGGGCCGGTCAGGCCGACGATCTCGCCGGCCTGCAGCGAGAAGTCGACCGGTGAGGTAGCGGGCTTGTCCCAACCGGCCACCACGGCATCGGCTCGCAACATGTCAGCGCGCGCCCTTGAGCAAGCGCTGGATCGTGTCGTCGAACAGACCGAACAGATCCTTCGCTTCCGGCGTGCCGCCCACCGTATAGGGCAGCAATACGGCCGGCATGCCGGTTTTGCCGGCGATCCACTGGCTCGGCCCTTCCTGCTGGTAGGCCGTGCGCAACACCAGGCGGGCCGGCTGGCGCTGTTGCTGTGCGAGCAGCGCGCTCAACTGGCCGCTGCTCGGCTCGATACCCGGCTTCGGTTCGAGCGAGCCAAGCTCCTTGAGCCCCAGCCAATGCGACAGATAGGCAAAGGACTGGTGATGGACCAGTACCGGCAGCCCCTTCAGCGGTGCTGCCTCCTTCTCCCAGCGAGCCATTGCCGCCTGCCACTTGCTGGCAAAGGCGGCATGGCCGGCCTGATAGGCGGTCGCATTGGCCGCATCGAGTTCGGCCATGCGGTCGGCAAGTTTCTCGGCAACCTTGAGCACATTGCGTGGATCGAGATGGATATGGGGATTGCCGGCGGCATGCACGTCACCGTGGGCGCGATCGACAACAGCGGGAATGCCTAGGCGATTGACCTGCACCGCCGCCTCGAAATACCCCGGCCGCCCGGGCTGGATGGCCGCATTGCCGGAATCGCGGAGCACCAGGGGCAACCAGCCGATTTCCAGATCGGCGCCCACCGCGACGACCAACCCCGCCTGCCGGGCCTGCGCCAGCAACGACGGCTTGGCCTCGATGCGGTGCGGATCCTGGAAAGCGTTGGTCGCGCTATAAACCTTGACCTTGTCACCGCCGATTTCCTTGGCCAACGCCCCCCATTCGGGGACCGTGGCAAAAACCCGCAGATCGGCCTGGGCGACATTCGCCGCCAGGAGCGCAAGGAGGGGGAACAGTATCCTTTTCATGCCGCCCCCTAGAACTTGTGGGCGCCGTGGGCACCCAGGCTCATGATGTACTGCACTGTCACCTGGTTGTCGGTGATGCCGAGCATGGACTTGTCCTGGGCATACTGCAAACGGACACGCGAGAACTCGCTCCAGCTGTAGTCGATCATCGCCGACGCCTTCTTCGGACGATAGCTGTCAACCACCAGGTAGGCCGCGTTGTCGCCAAAGTCGCGTACGCCGCTGTCGAGTTGCTCGTAGCGCAGGCCGGCTCGCCAGTGCGGGGTGAATTGATAGACGCCCTGGGCGTACCAGCCGGATTGGCGGGTACGGTAGGCTGCGGTTGGCTCAGCAGCACAGGCATTGCCTACCGCATCCTCGTCCCTGCAAGTCATGTCCCCCGACTCCCGTCTCTGGAAATACTCGGTCTGAAACTTGAAGTTCTGGTACTTCGGGTTGCCGTTCGGCGCCCACTTCCAGACGAAGTCAGCGATGTAACTTTGTGAGCGACCACTCAATACACCTTGGGCCTCAAGACCATTGATATCTGCAAAGTGAGCCTCCCGCTCCTTGGCACGCGTCGTCAGATACGACACCCCGGCCCGCCAGCTATGCGAGACCCCCACCTCGCCACCGACATGGGCGAACACCGCCGCTGCGCCGCTGCCGTTCTTGTTGCGGTCGGTACCGGGGAAATTGGCGCCACGTCCGATCTCGGCCCCGAACTCGACGAAGGTTTCGGTCGGCGCCAGCCACTTGAATTGCACCCCGTCCTGGGCATAGCTGCCGTGGGTGCCGAACATCGCCTGGTACATCAGCGGTGCATCAGCGAAATCCCACATATGCGGATGCTGCTCGTTGAGGTAGCCGATGCCGGAGCGGAAACGGCCGCCCTTCAGGCCGATGCCGTGCCCCAGGCCAAGCGACTGGAACCAGGCTTCCTCGACCTCGGCAGTGCCATCGAGCGTGGCAATGATCGCCTGGCCGCGCCAGTAGGGGTCGATGTTGGCGGCCAGCACCAGCTCGGTGTGGTTTAGCGAGAAACCGCGCTTGTTGATACCCTCGACAGCCCCCTCGCCATGATCGTGGCCACCGGCCGGCCAGAAACCCGTAATACCGCGCTCGGCCACATCCTTCATGTTCTTGTATTGCCCCTGCAGGATCAGCGACACCTCGGGATTGAAGCCGCTCGCGCTGCTGGCGGCGGCAGGACGGCGCTCGGCGGCTGCCGGCGCAGCGACAACGGGCGCCGGTGCAACGGCTGATTTGGCTTCGGCCTGGCTGAGTTTCTGCTCAAGGGCGGCGATGCGCTGCTCGTAAGCGCGTTTCATGTCATCGATCTGGGCGCGGATGGCAGCCAGTTCGCTGTTATCGGCGGCGTGCGCGCCAAAGGAGGCAGCCAGCATGGCTGCCATGGCAAAACGTTTTTGCATGGAATGCTCCTGAAAATTGCGGTGCGACCGCTCACGACAAGGCTGCCGTGATCAGTCGGAATGAACGGGCAATCTTCAGGCGCCGGGTGGGCCGCGCTGGCAGGCCAGCGGCGGCGGGAAGGCGGTCCGGCCGTGGGCGACCGGCGATTCCGGCAGCCACAGCGGCAATACAACAGGCGGCAGGCTGACCACCGAGGGCAGTGCTGCCCCGAGGTCGTGCGCCGTCAGGCAAAGCTGGCAGGCATGCGTCGGCAGGCCATCCTCCTTGCTTGCCGCATGCTCGACAGCATGCGCCCCGGCCACTAACTGGCCGAGCAGCAAGGAAACGACGAGGAGGAGATGACGCCAGCTACGCATGGGTGGGTAAGGTTAGCAGTCCTCGATGACCGGCAATGGACGCCTAGTCGACCTGGACGAGCAGGCCTTTGAGATATTCGCCTTCCGGAAAGTTCAAGGCTACCGGGTGATCGGCCGTGCCGGACAGGCGACGGACAATGCGCGCCTCGCGCCCGGCATCCAGCGCAGCCCCGGCGACGATCTTCTGGAACAGCTCCAGCCCGATGCCACCCGAACAGGAGTAGGTCATCAGCAGGCCGCCCGGCTTGAGCAG
>JAEUOE010000165.1 GCA_016790885.1 Dechloromonas sp.
ATTGCCTCGGGCAACCAGGACCTGTCGAGCCGTACGGAAGAGCAGGCCTCGAGCCTGGAAGAAACGGCATCGAGCATGGAGCAGTTGACCAGCACGGTGAAGCAGAATGCCGACAACGCCCGGCAGGCCAACGAACTGGCCGGCAACGCCCAGCAGGTGGCGGTCAAGGGCGGCGAGGTGGTCGGTCAGGTTGTCGATACGATGAGCGCCATCCATCAGTCGAGCAGCAAGATTGCCGACATCATCGGCGTCATTGACGGCATCGCCTTCCAGACCAACATTCTGGCCCTCAATGCGGCGGTCGAGGCGGCGCGGGCGGGCGAACAAGGTCGTGGCTTTGCGGTGGTGGCCACCGAAGTGCGCAACCTGGCCCAGCGCAGCGCGGCGGCAGCCAAGGAAATCAAGGGCCTGATCTCCGACTCGGTCGAGAAGGTCGAAGCCGGCAATCGCTTGGTCGACCAGGCCGGACGGACCATGGAAGACGTGGTCAGCAGCATCAAGCGGGTGGCCAAGATCATGGGCGATATTTCGGATGCCAGCCGCGAGCAAAGCTCGGGTATCGAACAGGTCAGCCTGGCCATCAACCAGATGGACGAGGTCACCCAGCAGAACGCGGCGCTGGTCGAAGAGGCTGCTGCGGCCGCCGAAAGCCTGGAAGAACAGGCCGGGCATCTGGCGCGCGCGGTGTCGGTTTTCGTTTTGGGACAGAGCGAGGCTGGCCGCGCGCAGCCCACCCGCCAGCGGGAAGCGCAACATCTCACTCGGCCGGCCTTGCCGCACAAGGAACCAGTTCGTCTGAAGCCGCAGGCAACCCCCTCCCGTGTCCCCGCTTCGCCAGCCGATGACGAAGACGAATGGGCGGAATTCTAAGCGCAATATCGACACCGACAGAGAATCGATCGAGGACCAAAAATGAGAACCAACTTACCCGTCACCGACAAGGAAATTGTCCTTGCGCAAGATACGCTGATCGTCTCGAAGACCGATCTCAAGGGGCGTCTGACCTACATCAACCGCGATTTCCTCGAGATCAGCGGTTTTACGGAAGCCGAGCTGATCGGCGAGCCACACAACGTCGTGCGCCATCCGGACATGCCGGTCGAGGCTTTCGAGGACTTGTGGCGCGATCTCAAGGCGGGGCGTCCATGGACCGGCCTGGTCAAGAATCGCTGCAAGAATGGCGACTACTACTGGGTGCTGGCCACCGCCACGCCAACCCGTGACGCCAGTGGCAATGTCGATGGCTACATGTCGGTACGCCGCAAGGCAACCGCCGAGCAGATTCGCGCGGCGGACGAGGCCTATCGCTTGTTCCGTGAAAAGCGGGCGGGTGGCCTTCGTATTTCCCACGGCGCAGTCGTCAAGGGCGGTGGCAAGCTGCTGGCCAATCTCTCCCTGAAGGCCAAGATGATGGCCGGGTTTGGCGTCATGCTGGCGGCTCTGGCCGTCGTTGCCCTGCTCGGTGCGTGGGGCATGTCGCAAACGAATGGCGAGGTGAACAAGCTCTACGAACGTCGCGTTCTGCCGTTGCAGGAAATTGCCATCGTCGGCAAGTTGATGGCGGATAACCGCACCCAGGTGCTGGCCGCCATGCAGCATGATCCGGCCAGTCCGTACGTCAAGTTGCATGATCACGGGATCGAGCAGCATCTGGCAGCTATCGACAAGAACATTGCAGCGATTTCCGAGCACTGGGAAAGCTACCGCAAGCATGTTCATGCCAGCGAACACCTCAAGCAGGTCGAGGTGCTGGAACAGGCCAGGGGGCGTTACGTCAAGGAGGGCTTGCTGCCGATTCGGGCGGCACTGGCCGAGGGACGTTATGCCGACGCCAACGACATTCGTCGTCAGAAAGTCGATCCAGCCTATGCCGAGGCCTCGCAGAGCATTGAAAATCTGCTCAAGTACCTGACCGAGGCTGGTGAGCACCAGGTCGCCGAGGCCGATGCATCATTCGCCGATGCCCGCATGTGGATGATTTTGGCTGGGGTGCTGGCCTTGGTGGCGGGTATCGTCATCGCACGCGCCTTGGTCTTGAGTGTGACGCACCCGATCGCTGAGGTGATCGAAACCTTCCGCTCCCTGGCGAATGGCGACTACACCCGTAACGTGGATATCGCCCGCAACGACGAAATGGGCAAGGTATTGCAGGGCTTGCAGTCGATGCAGATTCAGCAAGGCTTCAATGTGGCCGAAGCGGCGCGCATCGGTGAAGAAAACCTGCGTATCAAGATCGGCCTGGATTGCGTCAGCAGTCCGGTACGCATTGCCGACCTCGACGGGCGCATCATCTACGCCAACAAGGCCCTGCTGGCCGCGGTTGGTGAAATGGAGGATTCCCTGCGGGCCTATATCCCGGGTTTCCGTGCCGACCAGTTGGTCGGTAGCGATGTCGGTGTGTTCTACCGTGAGGGGCGTGAGGAGGCCATCGCCAAGCTGAAGAATTTGACCGAAATGCGGCGTGCGGAGATGGGCATCGGTAATCGCGTGTACGTGGTGACCACCAATCCGATCATCAATGAACGGGGCCAGCGTCTGGGTACCGTGGGCGAATGGCGTGACCGCACCAGCGAGGTGGCTGTCGAACAAGAGGTGGCGGCGATCGTGGGCGAGGCGGCCAACGGAAATTTCTCCCGCCGTGTTGCCGAAGAGGGCAAGGAGGGCTTCTTCCGCAGTCTGGCCGAGGATCTCAACCGCTTGCTGAACACCAGCCAGCAGGGCTTGGAAGACGTTGCCAGGGTGCTTTCGGCCATGGCCGGCGGCGATTTGTCGCAATCCATCAGTGCCAGCTACGTGGGCACCTTCGGCCAATTGAAGGATGACACCAACGCGACTGTTCTCCGCCTCAAGGAAATTGTCGGGCAGATCAAGGACGCGACGGACGCCATCAATACGGCGGCGAAGGAGATTGCCTCGGGTAACCAGGACCTGTCGAGCCGTACGGAAGAGCAGGCCTCCAGCCTGGAGGAAACGGCATCGAGCATGGAGCAGTTGACCAGCACGGTGAAGCAGAACGCCGACAACGCCCGGCAGGCCAACGAACTGGCTGGCAACGCCCAGCAGGTGGCGGTGAAGGGGGGCGAAGTGGTGGGGCAGGTGGTCGATACCATGAGCGCCATCCATCAGTCGAGCAG
>JAEUOE010000175.1 GCA_016790885.1 Dechloromonas sp.
CAGCCGGCGACGCCACACGCCGCCAACGCTTTCACCGTGCCCTGGCCGACCGCCGCCGGAACCGTGCCGGCCGGCCAGGGGCCATGCGCCAGAATGGCCGGCAGCGCGTGGTCGACCGCATTGGGACTGATGAAGATGGCCAGCGCCGCGCCGGCCAGGCGGGCCACGCCGGTCTCCAGCGCCCGGGGGTCGGCGACCGGCAGGATTTCCAGCAGCGGAAAGGGCAGCGGGGCGCCGCCCGCGGCGGTGATCGCTTTGGCCAGCGGCGCGACCTGCTCCCGTGGCCGGGTCACGACGATGGTCCTGCCGGCAAGCGGGCCGGGCGTGCTCATCGGCAGTGGGCGAGCTTTTCCAGGATGGCGGCGGCGCCCTGCGCCCGCAACTGCTCCGCGAGCTGGCGGCCGAGCGCCTCGTCGTCCGCCGGGTCGCCGCGCAATTCGCCGCTGACCATCTCCTGGCCGTCCGCCGTCGCGACGAAGCCGCGCAGCCAAAGCTGGTCGCCGTCGAAGACCGCGTAGCCGCCGAGCGGCACCTGACAGCTGCCGCCGAGCGCCCGCGAAAAGGCGCGCTCGGCCTTGACGCAGTGCGCCGTTTCCTCGTCGTTCAAGGGCGCGACGATGGCGGCCATCGCCGCATCGCCGGCCACCAGCTCGATGCCGAGCGCGCCCTGGCCGGGGGCCGGCAGCGACTGTTCTGAGGTCAACACCGATTTGATGCGGTTTTCCAGCCCGAGGCGGATCAGGCCGGCGGCAGCGAGGATGATCGCGTCGTAATCGCCGGCGTCGAGCTTGCGCAGCCGCGTGTCGAGGTTGCCGCGCAGGCTCCTGATGACCAGTTGCGGGAATTTCGCGCGCAGGATGGCCTCGCGGCGCAGGCTGGAGGTGCCGACGACGGCGCCGGCCGGCAGTTCGTCGAGGCCGGCGTAATTGTTCGAGACGAAGGCGTCGCGCGGATTTTCTCGGGCCGAGATGGCGGCCAGCACAAAGCCTTCCGGCATCACCATCGGCACGTCCTTCATCGAATGCACGGCGAGGTGGGCCTTGCCCTCCTGCATCGCCACTTCGAGTTCCTTGATGAACAGGCCCTTGCCGCCGATTTCGGCGAGCGGCCGGTCGAGAATCTGGTCGCCCTTGGTGGTCATGCCGAGAATGACAACTTCCGAGCCGGGATTTAAACTCGATAAGCGTTCTCTGACATGCACCGCCTGCCACATGGCCAGACGGGATTCGCGGGAGGCAATGACGATCTTGGAAGGACGGGACATGATGCGACGATGGGCTGGGCAAATAGGAGCGCTGATTCTAGCATGCGCCCCCTGGGTGGCCCTTGATGCATCCGAGCTTTCCCGTGCTGCCGACCTGCGCGCCGAGGCCGGCGCCGCGGCCCGCACCGGCCAGCCGCTCATCGTCATCTACAGCCGGGACGACTGCAAGTTCTGCCAGACGATCAAGCGCGAGCACCTCGCGCCGATGGCCGCCGACACCCGGCGCGGCAAGCGCCCGGTGATCCGTGAAATCAGCCAGGACCGCGAGACGCCGCTGATCGACTTTAATGGGCAAGCGACCACCCACGCCGCTTTCGCCGCCCGCGAGAAAATCAAGCTGGTACCGGTCGTTGCCTTTTATGGGCCAAACGGCCGCAAGCTGGCCGAGCCCATCGTTGGCGCACGGCTGCCCGACTTCTACCAGAGCTATCTCGATGACGCCATCGACCAGGCCTCACGCCAACTGAAAACCCCATGAACGAACCGACCAAGCCCTCCGAACAACGTCCCGAACACCCCGATTTCTGGTGCAAGCGCTTTGGTGAAGGGGTCACGCCCTGGGATGCCGGCCGGGTGCAAGGCGATTTCGCCAGCTTCGTCGCCGCCCGTACACAGCCGCTGAACACCCTGATTCCCGGCTGCGGCAGCGCCTGGGAAGCCAGCCACCTGGCCGATCACCGCTGGCCGGTCACAGCGCTGGACTTCTCGCCGACAGCCGTCGCCTGTGCCCGCGAGGTTCTCGCTGACCAAGCCGTCGACCTGGTGTGTGCCGACTTCTTCGCCTGGCAACCGGCGCAAGCGCTCGACCTGATCTACGAACGCGCCTTCCTGTGCGCCCTGCCGCGCAAGCTGTGGGCTGACTGGGGGAAGCGCGTCGCCGAATTGCTGCCGCCGGGCGGCCTGTTGGCCGGTTATTTCTTCGTTTGCGACCAGCTCAAGGGGCCGCCCTTCGGCATCCTGCCCGAGCAACTCGATGCGTTGCTACTGCCAAATTTCGAATGCCTGACCGATCAACCCGTAGCCGACTCGATCCCGGTCTTTGCCGGCCGCGAGCGCTGGCAGGTCTGGCGTCGCCGGGGTTGATACACAAATTGTTGCATTTGCGCCGTCAGCCCATCCTCCCGCTACCGCGTTGATCGATTGTCACCCTACAGGAATGAATGCCATGAAACGCTTCCTCATCGCCGCCACCCTCGCTGCTGCCGCGCTCAGCACGCCAGCGGCCGCCCAGGTCTCGGTCAGCATCGGCCAGCCCGGTTTCTACGGCCGCATCGACATCGGCGGTTACCCCGCCCCGGCGCTGATCTACCCGGAGCCGATGATCATCCGCCCGGCGCCGGTTGCCGTGGCACCGCTCTACCTGCGCGTGCCGCCCGGCCACGCCAAGAACTGGCGACGCTATTGCGACCGCTACCGCGCCTGCGGCCGGCCGGTTTATTTCGTTCAGGACGACTGGTACCGCCACGAATACGCACCGCGCTACCAGGAGCGCCATGGTCATCGCAAACATGACCGCGACTATCGCGACGGTTACCGGGACGGCCGTCGCGATGGCAACCGCCACGATGACCGCGGCGGCCGTGGTGGTCGAGGCGACCGCGACGATCGCGGCCCCGGACACGGCCAAGGCCGCGGCCGCGACTGATTCCTGCCGTCCCGGCCGACCACACGCGGCCGGGACGGCTTGGCGTATCATCGGGCGCCTGTTCGAAGGAAGCGCCCCACCATGAAAACCGATACGCCCCAGACCGTTTATCTCAAGGACTACACCCCGCCCGCCTTCTGGATCGATACCGTCGATCTCGATTTCGATATCGACGCCGGCGGCACCACCGTCAGCGCGACGCTGGCCCTGCGCCGCAACGCCGCCCGCCCCGGCCAGCCGCTGGTCCTTGATGGCGAGGAACTGCAGACCCTGGCGCTCAGCGTCGACGGCCAGGACTGGCCATACACCGAAACCCCGGGCACGCTGACCCTCACCGACCTGCCGGACGCCTTCACGCTGCACACCATCGTCCGCATCGACCCTTACCACAACACCAGGCTGTCCGGCCTCTACCGCTCCACGGACGGCTATTTCACGCAATGCGAGGCACAGGGCTTCCGCCGCATCACCTGGTTCCTCGACCGCCCGGACGTGATGGCGACCTACACGGTGACGCTGCACGCCGACAAGGCGACCTTCCCGGTGCTGCTCGCCAACGGCAACCCGGTCGCCGCCGGTGACGAGGCCGATGGCCGCGAGGGTTACCACTGGGCCAAATGGCAGGACCCGTTCAAGAAACCGGCCTACCTGTTCGCCGTCGTCGCCGGCAAGCTCGACGTGCTGCGCGACACCTTCCGCACCGCCTCCGGCCGCGAGGTGCAACTCGCCATCTACGTTGAACCGGGCAAGCTCGACCAGTGCCCGCACGCCATGGAAGCGCTCAAGAAATCGATGAAGTGGGACGAAGAGCGCTTCGGCCTGGAATGCGACCTCGACCATTACATGATCGTTGCCGTCGGCGACTTCAACATGGGCGCGATGGAGAACAAGGGCCTCAACATCTTCAACACCAAGTACGTGCTGGCGCGCAGCGATGTGGCCACCGACGTCGATTTCGAGAACATCGACCGCGTCGTCGCCCATGAGTATTTCCACAACTGGACCGGCAACCGCGTCACCTGCCGCGACTGGTTCCAGCTGTCGCTGAAGGAGGGCCTGACCGTCTTCCGCGACCAGGAATTCGGCGCCGACCTGCACAACCGCCAGACCGCCCGCATCCGCGAGGTACGCGGCCTGCGCGCCGCCCAGTTCCCGGAAGACGCCGGCCCGATGGCCCACCCGGTAAGGCCGGAGAGCTTCGTCGAGATCAACAACTTCTACACCGCCACGGTCTATGAAAAAGGCGCCGAAGTCATCCGCATGATCCAGACGCTGATCGGCCGCGACGCCTTCCGCGCCGGCATGGACGAATACTTCCGCCGCCATGACGGCCAGGCGGTGACCTGCGAGGATTTCGTCGCTGCCATGGCCGCGGCCTCGGGTTTCGACTTCACGCAGTTCATGCGCTGGTACCGGCAGCCGGGCACGCCGCATGTTGCCGTCGACGGCCATTACGACGCCGAATCGCGCAGCTACACGCTGACCTGCACGCAAGCCAACCGGCGCGCCTCCGACGCCGCCCCCTACCTGATCCCGATCCGTGTCGCGCTGTTCGCCGAAGACGGCACCGTGTTGGCCGGCAGCGAGCGCCTGCTGCAACTGACTGCCGCCAGCCAGTCCTTCGTCTTCAACGACATTTCGGCCGAGCCAATACCGTCACTGCTGCGCGACTTCTCGGCGCCGATCTATCTCGACTTCGACTACACGCCGGAACAACTCACCCTCTTGCTGGCCCACGACAGCGACCCGTTCAACGCCTGGGAAGCCGGACAGCGCCTGGCCTCGACGCTGATCCTCGACGCCGCGGCCGCCATCGCCGCCGGACAGCAAGCAAGCTGGCCGGCCAGCTTCATCAATGCCGCCCGTCGCCTGCTGCAAACGCAAGCCCGGCGCGGTGCCGCCTTCGTCGCCGAAGCCCTGACCCTGCCCGGTGAAAGCACACTGGCCGAACAGATGGACGTGGTCGATCCCGACGCCCTGCACGCCGCCCGCAACGCCCTGCGCCGCCATCTCGCCGAGGAACTGGAAGGCGAACTGAGCGGCCTCTATGCCGCGCTGGCCGTCAACGAGCCCTACGCGCCGAGCAGCGAGCAGGCCGGCCGCCGCGCCCTGCGCAACGTGTGCCTCGGCTACCTGCTCGAACTCGATACCGATGCCACCCGCCAGCTGGCCCTGCAGCAGTTCCAGACCGCCGACAACATGACCGACCAGTTCGCCGCCCTCGCGGCGCTGGCCAACGTCAATGCCGCCGCCTGCCCGCAACGCGAGCAAGCGCTGGCCGAGTTCTACACCCGGTGGAAGGACGAAGCGCTGGTTGTCGACAAGTGGCTGGCCGTGCAGTCCACCAGCCGCCGGCCGGACACCCTGGCCAAGGTCAAGGCGCTGACCGCTCATCCGGCCTTCGACATTGCCAACCCGAACAAGATCTACGCCCTGCTGCGCAGTTTCGGAGCCAACCTGGTCCGCTTCCATACCGCCGAGGGTTATGCCTTCCTCGCCGACCGCATCCTCGACCTGCACGACCGCAACCCGCAGGTTGCCTCGCGCCTGGCGCGCTGCTTCGACCGCTGGAAGAAGTTCGACAACGAACGCCAGCGCCACGCCCGCAGTGCACTGGAGCGCGTTCGCGACCACCAGGGCCTGTCGCGCGACGTGCTGGAAGTAGTCACCCGGGCGCTGGGCGACTGAGGTGGAACACGGCGATACGTACTGTTGCAAACCGTTACTTGAAACCGAGCGGGGCAGCCCTTATCTTGGACACATGCGCTGAACAGACATCAGCCATGACGGCCTACCTCCCCCTGACCCCCAACGGCCGTCCAGAAAGCCTCGTACTTCCCCCGGTACGAGGCTTTCGCCTTTTCAGGCGGGCGTCGTGAGCAAACGCCGCAAGAAGCAAGCCGCCCCGGTCAGGCACCTGTCGACCGGGCCGCTTCCGGCCCGACTGATGCCCGGCTTCAGCGACCTGCCCCTGGTGTTCACCGATGCCAGCCGGCTACGCCATGGCGGACTGTCGGCCGTGCTCTATGCCGACGCCGCGGGCGAGCCGCTCTCCTTCGCGCGCAGCGTGCCGCTCGACGGCAGCAACGAACTGGAATTGCGGGCGGCGGTTTTCGGCCTCGAACAAGCCGACCGGCTCTACCCCGGAATGGCCTTCGCCCTGTTCTCGGACAACCTCGATGCGATCAGGCGCCTCTCCCGCGCCAAGATGCTGGGTTGCGCGCTGGACACGGAACTCGGTGAGCGCTTCCCCGGGCAGCCCCTCGACGCCTGGCTGGCGCAGGCGAACCTGAACTGGATCAAGGGCCACGGCACTTGCCGCGGCAACGCCCTGGCCGACGCGCAAGCCCGCGTGGCAGCAGGGGCTTAGCCGCGCACCCAGGGCTGCAGCAGGCGGCGCAAGGCGACTTCGTTCCAGCCCTTGACCACCTCGTCGCCAACGACGATCAGCGGCACGCCGTTGCCGCCCAGCTTGCGGTGTTCCCTGAGTGCATCGGAGCTTTTCTCGATGTCATATTCAACATACTGAATGCCATTGGCAGCGAAGAACTGGCGAGTCAGCTTGCAGTAGCCGCACCACTCGGTCGCGTAAAGGCGCACCTCGGGCGGACTACCGGCCGCCCCGTCGCCGGCCACGGCGGTTTGCTGCAGCAAGGGGCGACCCAACCAGAAGGCAGCAGCAAAGGCGAGCAGGACCAGCAACCACGGGCCGAAGCCACGGCGTTCGGCTTGCACCGCCGAACCAGGCTGGCGCCCCTCCGGCGGCAAGGCGCCGCCTGCCTTGTCGTAGGCTTTCTCGCAGGCCGGGCATTGCCAATCCGGCGCCTTGTCGTCAGCTTGGCGGGCGTAGTTGCAGTGCGGGCAGATTCGGCTCATGTCCTTGTCGTCCAAAAAGTTCAGGAATGCTTGATCAGCGCCTTGGCCGGCGCCCATTGCCGGCGGCTGACCGGCAGTTTCTCGGGAACGCCGCGCAGCAGCGCCCAGCCATAGGCCTCGGCATCGTCGCCCGCCGCCTTTTCGAAGCCGGCCAGCGCCGTCTTGGCGACCAGCACGGCACGGTGCAGGCGCATGAAGCGGTCGGCGTATTCGCTTTCGAGATGGGTCAGCGCCTCGTCGAGCAGGTATTCGCGCTCGACGGTGCGCGCCGTGACGTACTTGAGGTCGGCCTTGAAATAGAGCACCTCGCCGATCGGTACCAGCAGCAGTCGACCGCGTTCGTGACAGGAAAGATGCGTCCTCCCGCCGCCGCGCACTTCCTGGCCGATGCCGGCCAGCAGTTCGCTGCCCGGGCGCGGCCCGGGCAGCTTGTGCAGGGCGGCGAGCAGGCGCTGGGCACGCACCGGCTTGAGCAGGTAATCGACGGCGTTGAGGTCGAAGGCCTGCACGGCATAGTTGTCGTAGGCCGTGCAGAAGATCACCGCCGGCGGCTTTTCCAGCCGACCGAGGTGGGTGGCCAGCTCGATACCGTCCATGCCCGGCATGCGGATATCGGCCAGCACCACATCGACCGGGTGGTCGCGCAGGAAGTCGAGCGCCTGGAGGCCGTTGGCCGCCTCGCCGACCACCACGCTCGGCAGTTGCACGGCCAGATCGGAGAGCAGCGTGCGCAAGCGGTCGCGAGCCAGCGGCTCGTCATCGACGATGAGGATATTCAATGGGTTTTGCGCTTGCATGGCAGGGTGATGCGGACATCGTAACGGTTGTCGCCGGCCTCGGTTTCCAGGCGGGCCTCGAGATCGTAATACAGCGCCAGGCGTTCGCGGATATTGGCCAGGGCCATCTGGTTGCCGGCGGCATGCGGGAGCTGACCGGCGGTCGGGTTGCTGATGACGATGCGCAATTCCTCCCCGACCTGCCGGATGGCGACGGTGACGGCGCCCCCTTCAGGGCTCGGCTCGATGCCGTGATAGACCGCGTTTTCGAGCAGGGGCTGCAGCATCAGCGGCGGAATCGGCAGGTCCATCGGCACGCCCGCCAGTTGCCAGTCGACATGCAGGCGCTCACCCAGACGCAGTTTTTCCAGTTCCAGATATTGCCGCCCGAGGTCGATTTCGTCGGCCAGACTGACCAACTCCCCCGGATCGCGCATGGCGGCGCGGAACAGGTCGGACAAGGACTCCAGTGCTGCCTCGGCCTGCTGCGGCCGGGCGCGGATCAGCGACAGCACGGCATTCAGGGAATTGAACAGGAAATGCGGCCGGATGCGCGCATTCAGGGCAGCCAGCCGGGCTTCGGCCTGCGCCGGCGACAGGGCACGCGAGCGCAGTTCGAAATAGGCCAGCAACAGGCCAGCCGTTGCCATGGCCAGCAACACCGCACGCGCGGCGACACCGGCCTCGACCAGGGACAGCGAGCGCGCATAGAGGAAAAGCGCGGCGGCCAGAACGCCGGCCAAACCGACCACGCACGCCTGCCCCAGGCGTAGCGGCAAGCGCCACAGCGCGTTGCGGGCCAGCGACAGCAGGCCGAGCTCGACCAGCAGCAACGGCTCGACGACCGCCGCCATTTGCAGGTAGCTGCCCAGCCACTTGCCGATGTCGCCGGCCTGCACCAGGGCAGCCAGCAAAGCCAGGCCATTCACCCCGAGCAGCACGCGCAGCATGACCCCGAAATTGCGCCAGTCGGGCAAGGGGTGCGTGGCCGGAAAGTGCCGTATACTTGTCATCTTTGTGCGGGTTTCTTCGAAATTCGTCGCCGATCTGCCCCATTCTAGACCACAGTCATGACTTCCAACGCCAATCAATACACCTGGGCCGGCCGCTTCTCCGAGCCGGTTTCCGATCTCGTCAAACGCTATACCGCCTCGGTCGATTTCGACCAGCGCATGTGGCGCCAGGACATCCGTGGCTCGCTGGCCCACGCCCGCATGCTGGCCAAACAGGGCATCATCGCCGCTGCCGACCTGGCCGACATCGAGCGCGGCATGGCGATCGTCACCGAGGAAATCGAGTCGGGCAAGTTCGAATGGTCGCTTGACCTCGAAGACGTGCACCTCAACATCGAGAAGCGCCTCACCGCGCTGGTTGGCGACGCCGGCAAGCGGCTGCACACCGGCCGTTCGCGTAACGACCAGGTGGCCACCGACATCCGTCTCTACCTGCGCGACTCGATTGACGACATCCTGGTGCTGATCAAGGCCTTCCGCTCGGCACTGGTCGACCTGGCCGAAAAGGAAGCCGCCACGCCGATGCCCGGCTTCACGCACCTGCAGGTGGCGCAGCCGGTCAC